>NZ_QETJ01000040.1:0-36425 GCF_003105095.1 Pseudomonas sp. NDM
AGCGGTGTGTCATTCCGCGCAGATGTTGGCTGATCGACCGCTATCGCGAGCAGGCTCACTCCTACAAGGGTTTTGCATTCGGCTGCAGATCAGCGCAGATTCAGGTTGGCCGCCGCGCGCTCGGTAATCTCGGTACGCAGCTTCAACGAAGGCGCCGCGCGCAACCGTGCTTCGTCGACAACTGCACTCGGTGCCACGTCCGGGCTGCCGGCATTGAACGGCGGCGCCGGGGCGTATTCCAGCTGCAACTGCACCAGCTGCGCGGTATCCGCATCAACCAATTCAGCGGCCAATACCAAGGCAAAATCGATCCCGGCGGTGATCCCGCCACCGGTAAACAGATTGCCGTCGCGCACCACCCGATCCTTCACCGCAATCGCCCCCAGCTTCGGCAGCAACTCGTGATACGCCCAATGGGTGGTCGCGCGTTTGCCTTGCAGCAGACCCGCCGCGCCAAGTACCAGCGAGCCGGTGCACACCGAGGTCACATAACGTGCCTGGGCGGCCTGGCGCTTGATGAAATCCAGCGTCTGCCGGTCTTCCATCAACGGCCCGACGCCGCCACCGCCGGGCACGCAGATCACGTCCAGATCCGGGCAACCGTCGAAGGTTATCGTCGGTTTCAGCAGCAGGCCGGTGCTGGACGTCACCGGCATCAGGTCCTTCCAGACCAGATGCACCTGCACGTCGGGCAGCGAGGCGAGCACGTCGTAAGGGCCGGTCAGGTCGAGTTGCTGAACCTGCGGGAATAACAGAAAACCGATCTGCAGCGTCATCGTTCTTGCTCCGTTGAAAGAAGTGGACGACTTCACTGTAGGCGCGTAGGTTCTGGCGCATACGCCAATCACCCCACGAATCACGCCAAATGTCTAAAGCCATTCACGTCCTCGCGTTTGCCAACATGCAGATTCTCGATGTCACCGGGCCGTTGCAGGTGTTTGCCTCAGCCAATGATCTCGCCCGCCAGCGCGGGTTGCCGACGCCCTACGCGCCGAGCGTGATCGCCAGCGGTGGCGGGGCGGTGCTGTCGTCGGCGGGGTTGGCGGTGCTCGCCGAACCGTTGCCGCAAACGCCCAGCGACACATTGATCATCGCCGGCGGCTGGGGCATTTATGCGGCATCGGAGGATCTGCAACTGGTCGACTGGGTGCGCGAACATGCGCACGGCTGCCGGCGCGTGGCTTCGGTGTGCACCGGGGCCTTTCTGCTCGCGGCCAGCGGCTGGCTCGACGGCCGTCGCGTGGTCACGCACTGGACCCGCTGCGAACAATTGGCCGAGCAACATCCGAATCTGCGTGTGGAAGCCAACCCGATTTTCATCAACGACGGCCCGGTGTGGACTTCCGCCGGGGTCACGGCGGGTATCGATCTGGCGCTGGCGATGGTCGAAGAAGACCTCGGTCGCGACATTGCCCTCGACGTGGCCCGGCATTTGGTGGTGTTCCTCAAACGCCCGGGCGGGCAGTCGCAATTCAGTGTGACGCTGTCGCTGCAACAACAGGGCAACCGCTTCGATGAACTGCACGCCTGGATCGCCGAGAACCTGACCTGTGATCTCGGCATCCCGACCCTCGCCGAACAGGCCGGCATGAGCGAACGCAGCTTCATCCGCCACTACCGCGCCGACACTGGCCAGACCCCGGCGCGGGCGATCGAATTGATCCGCGTCGAAACCGCCCGGCGACTGCTCAGCGATACCGGCCTGCCGGTCAAACGCATCGCCGCTAATTGCGGGTTTGGCAGTGAAGAGACACTGCGGCGCAGTTTTCTGCGGGCTATTGGCGTGACGCCACAGGCGTATCGCGAGCGGTTTTCAGTCAGCGCTGTAACAGATCCAGTATTGCCGTGATTGCTGAGTGGAGCGGATGGAACTTTAGAGTGCGACCTGTGCGTTTTTTGAATAGCGGTATTTGAACCGATCGCCATAAATAGACTTGACGATCAATTCATAATCGATGCGTTCGCTAGCGTACGCCTGCAGAAGCAACTTATTCAATGCACAGACCTCTGGGGCTTTTGGATTGGCTTCGATGAGGCGCTCTTCGCTATTGACTGTAAAGGCATCGTTTGGGCGTGGGCCACCAACAAGAAAACACAGCGGGTTGAGTCCCAGCGCAGTCACGGCAGAAAAGAACTGTCCATACTGATGATCAGGGACCGGTTGTCCGTCTACGTAAACCTTGACGCTTTCTACAAAAGCGTTGCCCATGCCGTTATTGAACGCGTAAATACCCCACTGATCTTTATTTCCGTTGTTGGAGAAATACGAAGTTATACGAGGCTCTACCGAGACATGGTTATGTTTGATTTGCGCTTGCGCTTGCCAAAACGTTGCACCCAGCGCCAGCAAAGCAACCGCAAGTGCGAGTTTATCTACAGATGTTGAAGTCATATAAAAGCCTGAAAAGGTGGATTGCTAACCTCAGATATTCGTGACCGTTCAAACCTCAACCTCCGCCACCTGATTGAAATACTTGGTCCGATCCGGCGTAAACGTCACCTTCATCTTCGTCCGTGAGCATGTCAGCGCACGCTCCTGCGCCAGATCAATATCCAGATCCTCACCGCGCAGACCCTGCCACTGCGCCAGGTATTTCAGGGAGCCATATTTCTCGTTTTTCTTCAGGCTGCGACTGACGCCACCCTTCCAGCCAAGTACCGGCAATTCACCGGCCAGACAGCGCTGGGCGAGTTCGGGAAAGCGTTCGGCGCGCTGGCGGCCGATTTCCCAGCATTTGATCAGGCCTTTGTCGGCGGCTTCCCAGAGCTGGGTGCGGCTCAGTCCGGTGCGAAGAGGGGAGTCGATGCTGCGCTGGACATGGTGAGGCATTCCGGTTCCTTGAATTCGGGGGTGGTTGGACAGCTCCGCTGTGCCCGTTGCGTTGGATGGTAGGTGTGGATGTAACGGCTGGCAACAAGGTATTTCGGCGTGTAAGCGTACGTTGCCGGGTAGGTCTGCGTAGCCTCTGTTTAACCAACACGGCAGCGGCCCACGCTTGAAACTGTGGCGAGGGAGCTTGCACCCGCTCGGCTGCGCAGCAGGCGCAAAGCCAGTGGCTGCGGGGGCTTTCAGTCAGTGGGCAGTCAAGTGACGGGTGCGCTTCGCGACCCGGCGGGAGCAAGCTCCCTCGCCACAGAGGCTGGGAGCAGCTGCCTGTTTGCGTGGCGTCAATTCCAAAAATCGGCGTTGATCAGGGCTGTTTCCTACAGCCCCTGGTGTCAATTACGGCTGCCAGGAACTCTTCTCGCCACTCAACTTGCGATCAAGAAAACTCGCTGCACTGATCAGCGCCAGATGCGTCAGCGCTTGCGGCGTGTTACCCAGATGGCGGCCATGGCTGTCGAACTCTTCGGCGTACAGCCCCAGCGGGTTGGCGTAACGCAGCAACTGCTCGAACTCCAGATGGGCTTTCTCCACCTGCCCGGCGCGCGCGAGGCATTCGACGTACCAGAACGAGCACGCAGCGAATGCGCCTTCGGTGCCGTTGAGGCCATCGATGTTGGCGTCTTCGTTGCGATAGCGATAGACCATGCCGTCGCGCACCAGGGTTTTTTCGATCGCTTCCAGAGTCGAGAGCCAGCGCGGGTCCTTGGCGCTGACGAAACGCACCAGCGGCATCAGCAGCATCGAGCCGTCCAGCGCGGTGCCGCCCTTGTACTGAACGAAATGCCCGCGTTCTTCATCCCAGAAGTTGTCCCAGATGTCGGTGTAGATCGCTTGCCGGGTCTGATCCCAACGGGCGAACGGCGCCGGCAGCGAACGCTTGGAAGCCAGACGGATCGCGCGGTCCAGGGCCACCCAGCACATCAGCCGCGAGTGCAGGAAATGATGGGTCTCACCGCGCATTTCCCAGATGCCGACATCCTCGGTCTGCCAGTTCTCACAGACCTGATCGACCACTTCGCCGACGTGCCGCCAGCCTTCATGGGAAATCGCGTCACCGTATTTGTTGACCAGATACACGGCGTCCATCAGTTCGCCGAAGATGTCCAGCTGGACCTGCTCGTAGGCACCGTTGCCGATGCGCACCGGTCGCGCGCCGCCGTGGCCGGCCAGGTGCGTGAGTTCGGTTTCCGGCAACTCCTGCTGGCCGTCGATGGCATAGAGGATGTTGAGCTTCATCGGTTTGCCGCAGCAATCGCTGACCCGTCCGCGCAACCATTGCATGTAGTGGTTGGCCTCGTCGACGAAGCCCAGGCGCATGAACGCATAAACCGTGAACGACGCATCGCGAATCCACGTGTAGCGATAATCCCAGTTGCGCTCGCCCCCGGGGGTTTCCGGCAGGCCAAAGGTGGCGGCGGCGAGGATCGCACCTTGGCGGCGCGAGGTCAGCAGTTTCAGGGCAAGGGCGGAGCGATTGACCATTTCCCGCCACCGGCCGCGATAGTTGGATTGGCCGATCCAGCCGCGCCAGTATTTCAATGTGCGCTCCATGCACAGCTCGGCAGCGCCCTCGGTGAAACGCGGATCATCAATGCCGCCGAGCATGAACGCGGCGGTTTCATTGTGCTTGAGGGTGAATTGCGCGACGGCTGCCTGTGCGTCGACCTGCAGGGTCTGATCTGAAGCCAGGCGTAGCGACGGCTGGCCAGCGGCATGGAACGTTACGTCCTTTGCGTCGATCTCTGCCCGGGTTTCGGCGCGGCCGTAGTCATGGCGTACCGCACAACGCAGATTGAACGTCGCCGAGCCGCTGACTACTCGCACGCGGCGCATCAGCAACGGCAGGGAATCGGCATCGTCACCTATTGGCAACAGATCGGTGATTTCCACCACCGCGTGTTCGCTCAGCCAACGGGTCTGCAAGACGTTGGTGTCGGGCAGATAAATCTGTTCCCGGCGTGCGTCCGGCAAGTCCGGCGCGAGCTGGAAAATGCCTGCTTCAGGGGTATCGAGCAGCGAGCAGAAAATTGTCGGGCTGTCGAACTCTGGCCAGCAGAAAAAATCCACGCTGCCCTTGTCGTTGACCAGCGCGGCGCTGCGCATGTCGCCGATGATTCCGTGAGCACCGATGGCGCTCTGTTGTTCCATTTCAGGCTCAGCCATTGCCACGAAACTCCGGATAGAGGCTCATCCCGCCATCGATGAACAGGGTGGTGCCGACGATGTAATCGGACAGGTCGGAAGCGAGGAAGACCACTGCATTGGCAACGTCCTCGACGTCACCAATGCGTCCGTAGGGGATCAGTTCGAGAAGCTTTTTGCCGGCTTCGCCTGCGGCGGCGTCAGCGTTGATCGCAGTGCTGATCGCACCGGGCGCGATGCTGTTGATGCGGATGCGCTGGTGGCTGACTTCCTGGGCGAGGCTCTGCATCAATTGATCGACGCCGCCTTTGGACGCCGCGTAGTTGACATGCCCGGCCCATGGGATGCGCTGGTGCACCGAGCTCATGTGAATGATCTTGCCCGCCGCGCGCGACACGCCTTCGCGCACGCCCTGACGCTGGAAAATCCGCAACGCTGCACGTGCGCAGAGGAACTGCCCGGTGAGGTTGACGCCGATCACCGTGTTCCAGTCGTCGAGCGTCATGTCCACGGCGGCAGCGTCTTTTTGCAGGCCGGAATTGGCCACCAGAATGTCCAGCGAACCGAACGCGTCGACGGTCTCTTTGAACAGCCGTTCGACCTCGTCCTCTTTCGAGACGTCGGCACCGATAGCCAGTGCTTTACCGCCCTTGGCGTTGATTTGCGCGGCCAGTTCTTCAGCGGGTCCGGCGCTGCTGTTGTAGTTGATCACGACCGCAGCGCCGGCCGCGGCGAGTGCTTTCGCGGCGCCATGGCCAATGCCGGAGCTGGCGCCGGTGACCAGTGCCACCTGATGAGCGAGGGAGATCTGCATGACGATTCACGCCTTGGTTCCAGAGACTTAAGTAGCTGACTGATGGCCGGCGGCGAGAGTTCATCTGCAACCATGAAAAGTTCGCGCGTCAGACCTGATAGCGGCCACTGCTGCGATGCCATTCGACGTTGCCGGCCAACCAGCTCTTGATTCCGCGCAGGTAGCGTTTGAGTCGCGGCGAGGCGTGCGGCAACAATGCTCGTTCTGCCGACTCATACAGATGCATGATTTCATCGTGAACGGCAGCACTTTGTGCCATCGCCTGAGCGGGCGAGCAGCCCTGTTCGCGGATCAGCAACAAGGGCAGGTTGAAATCGCCGATCCCCGCCTGCTGTTCCTTCAGCGCGGAAAACAGGTCATTGACAATCATCGTGGCGCTGGCGGCCAGCGTCGTGACGCGCCTCACCGCGGATGAACTGTAGACGTTGGCGGGCAATTCATACCCGCCAATGATGTCGATCAGCGCCAGGCACGGCAGGAAACTGTTGACCTGCCGTTGAGCCAGATATTCCCAGAGCGCGGGCGTGATTCCTTCGATACGCCAAGCCGCTTCGGCGGTCATGGTGACGAACATGGCAATGATTTCATGGCGCACGCGGGCAACCTGCGCCGCTGTCGCGAATGCCTCGACCCGCGCCAGCCAGGCACGCAGGGCGACCAACACCGGATCACTGTTCAATGCCTGCTCAAGCCCCGGGCGAAATCGTTCGCTCAAGTGAACCGGCTCCAGGGCTGCCAGCGCCAGAGAGAGGCGCGGCCCGACCATCCTCGGCTCGGATCCGGTTCGCTCGTCGTCGCAGTAGTAATCGTCCACGGCAAACAGCGCGGCGAAACATTGCGCCGCCAGCAACAGCCGATCGGGCTCATCGGTGTCGGTATGACACAGCATGGCGAAGCGCCCGAAAGCCATGGCGCGGACCTTGTCGTGCCGCCCCGGAAAAATCCCCACCTGCTCGATCCACGGCATCAGCCGATCATCCACCGCAGCCGCCAGCGCGGCGTCGTTGCGAAAGGGTGCCAGTCCATACAGGGCGGGCACGGCCCACGGCGCCTTTTCCGCTTCGGGTAAGACGAGCATTGACGATTCGTCCATGGCCAGGCTCCTGAGTGTGGTTGCAGGGTTCCAAGGTGATACGTGAAGATCAACGGCCTCATCAGAGCGCAAACCACAAGGGAGCGCACCTGTCAGGTCTGACAGTTCAACGCGCATTTTCGACAAATGGTCATCGTCGTCAGTGCTGGAGAGATCAGCTGGCTTTCACACTCCACCAACAATTGCGCGCTTCCACGGCATTCAAGCCTATGGCAACTTGGCCGCCCCTGATGAGGCTGCAATCGATGGCAAACCCCTACCGTGAATTGTTCACCGCCCCCGGCGCCCGTGCTTTTGTAATGGCCGGGATGCTGGCGCGCATGCCGATTTCCATGACCGGCATCGGCCTGATCACCATGCTCGCGCAGTTGAACGGCGGCTATGCGCTGGCGGGTGCGGTGGCGGCGACGTTCGCCCTGGCCACGGCGTTTTGCGCGCCGCAGGTGTCACGGCTGGTGGACCGCTACGGTCAAGGGCGGGTTCTGCCAATCGCAGCGCTGACCGGTGGCGGCGGGTTGTTGATGTTGCTGCTGTGCACGCGTCTGCAGGCGCCGAACTGGACGTTGTTCGTGTTCGCCGCGCTGGCCGGTTGCATGCCGAGCATGTCGGCGATGGTGCGGGCGCGCTGGACCGAAATCTACCGGGGCCAGCCGCAGTTGCAGACGGCCTATGCGCTGGAGTCGGTGCTCGATGAAGTGTGTTTTATCGTCGGGCCGCCGCTATCGGTGGGCCTGTCCGTTGCAGTGTTTCCCGAGGCCGGGCCGTTGGCGGCGTTGTTGGCGCTGGCCATCGGCGTGACGGCGTTTGTCGCCCAGCGCAGCACCGAGCCGCCGGTGCATGCGCAGGAGTCGCAGCATCAGGGCTCGATCATCCGCTCGACCGATGTGCAATGGCTGCTGGCCTTGATGCTGGCGATGGGCGTGATCGTCGGAGTCATCGACGTGGTCAGCGTCGCCTTCGCCCAGCATCAGGGCCAGCCGGCAGCGGCGAGTATTGTCTTGTCGGTATACGCGATCGGCTCATGCCTGGCCGGCATCGCCTTTGGTGCGATGCGCTCGAAATTGCCGCTGCCGCGCCTGTTTCTCTACGGCGGGCTGGCGACGGCGGTGACCACGCTGCCGCTGCTCCTGGCGAGCAATATTCTCGGTTTGTCGGTGGCGGTGTTCATCGCCGGCCTGTTCTTTTCGCCGACGCTGATCGTGGCGATGGCGCTGATCGAACGCATAGTGCCGCCGGCCAAACTCACCGAGGGCCTGACCTGGCTGGTGACCGGGCTGAGCATCGGCGTAGCGATCGGCGCCGCCGGTTCCGGCGCGCTGGTGGATGCGTTAGGCGCGCGCAGCGGGTTTTGGCTGGCGATCGCGGCGGGGGCGGTGGTGCTGGTTTCCGCGTTCCAGAGCTACCGCCACCTCCTACGCTCCTACAGGAAATCGGGTTACCAGCCTCGTCCTGAGTTGATCCAGAAGTTGACGGATAGCGACGTCGACACCGATTCAACCTGATGAAACCAGCCCTCGGGCAAAAACAGCAGATCCCCAGCCTCCAGCGTCACGCGCAAAAATGTCACCTCCCGCGCTGCCGGGAAACGCTCATAGTCCGGCGCGTCCGGGTTGAAATCGCAGCCATCCAGACCACCCTTGGGCGCGGTCGACCAGGTGCCCAGCGCCTCGCGATGATGCGGTGCGGCGAGGGTGAATTTTTTCTGCCCCCAGACCTGGGCGAACAGGTTGTCGGTGTCATCGCGATGCAGCGGCGTCAGCGTGCCCTTGGGGCCGATCCAGATGCGCGGCGGGATGAACAGCGAGGTGTCGAAGTAGGGCGGGTACTGGATCTGTTGCAGCAATTGCGCGGGCAGAATGTTGTTGCCCATGTACGCCGGCGGCTCGCCGTCCGCGACCTTGACCGCCGGGCTGTCCAGCGAGGCGATGAACTCTGCCATCGAGGTCGAGCGGAAATCCCGCTCGGTGGAAAAGGTCTTCTTCACGTAATCGCCATGGCGGGTGATGCCCTGCAATTCGGCGAAATGCACCAGCGACTCTTCGCGGCTCAGGCTGAACAACGGCCAGTCGTGCAGGGCGTTGCTGATCACCAACGGAATGCCATTGGGCAGATAACGGGTTTCGAATTCATGTCGGCTCAATTCGGCGCGCGTGCGACGTTCGACGCTGGTCTGCCGAGGCAGTGCGGCAGTGAGCTTTTCACTGAAGCGCGGCGGGGTCGGGTAGCGCTTGTTCATGTCGACCTTTTCCACCGTGCCGCCTCCCTGGCGGGCGTGGTCGATGATCTGCGGCAGCATTGTCGCCAGGCCCATGTTGCCGCCGATCTTCAGCCGACCGCTGGCGAACAGTTCCTCGACATTGACCACCCCGGCCATGATCCCCAAAAAGTCCTTTTCTGCCACTTCGATGGTCACGTCCGGGCTTGGGTGGCGCCCGAGCTCCGTGCGTTGGCTGGTCTTGATGTCGTACCAGTACGCCTGTTGCGCACTGAAGATGAACTGGAAAACGCCCTCGATGCCGACCGCGCCGGCGTTGGCGAACAACTTGCCCAGAATGCTCTGCAGGTCCACGGTGATTCCCTCGCGATTGTTGTTTTTTTCCTGAACAGGCAACGAGCGGCCGGCGGGGGAATTTAGCGATCGGTGACTAATTTGTCCGGCCATTGATCCGTCTTTCTTGCAGACACATTTTTCAAGGAAAGCGCGGTGACCAAGCTGACATTGCTGTGCCTGCCCTATTCGGGTGCCAGCGCCATGGTTTACAGCCGCTGGCGGCGTCAACTGCCGACGTGGCTGCAATTGCAACCGGTGGAACTGCCGGGGCGTGGCGCGCGGTTCGACGAACCTCTGCAAACCGACATGCGCGCGTTGGCGCGGCAACTGGCGCGCGAACACAAACCGGGTCTGCAAGGCCCGTATGCGTTGTTCGGGCATAGCCTCGGCGCGTTGCTCGCTTGCGAACTGGCCCATGCCTTTCGCGAGCTCGGCGCGCCGGAGCCGCTGGCGCTGTTCGCCTCCGGCACCGCTGCGCCGACCATGCGTAGCGACTACGACCGCGGCTTTGCCGAGCCGCGCAGCGATGAGGAGCTCATCGAACAGCTGCGCACCTTTCAAGGTACCAGCGAAGAAATTCTCGCCAATCAGGAATTGATGAGCCTGACCCTGCCGGTGCTGCGCGCCGATTTCATGATGTGCGGGCGCTTCACGCCTGCCGAGCGGCCCTTGCTCAATTGCCCGGTGCACGTGCTCGGCGGCAAGGAAGACCGCGCCACCACTGAACAACTGATCGGCTGGAGCAAAGAGACCCTGGGCAGTTTCTCGGTGGACATGATGACCGGCGGGCATTTCTTCATTCATGAACATGAAGCGCGGGTCATTCGCACGATCAAGAGCCATCTGGAAGTGCATCACCGGCGCCTTGCGCAGGCCGCGCAACCGGCGTTCTGAAAAGCGACTCATCCATCACGCATAGTCAGGAGGCCAGTCATGGCTGTTGCTTTGGGATTTTCCGTTCGGCCATTGCTGCCGCAGCGCGGACGCTTGCCGCTGTTGATCGAGGCGAGCGATGCCGACACTGATCTGTTGGCGGTATTCGATGAATTGAAGGAGCTGGTCGACGAGCATCTGCTGCGCGACGGTGGTGTGTTGTTTCGCGGTTTCCGCCTCGATGGCGCCGAGCAGTTCCGCCAGTTCGCCGCGAGCTTCGGTCATCCGCTGCTGAACTACGAGTTCGGCTCGACCCCGCGTACCAACGTCACCCAAGGCGTGTACACGTCCACGGAATACCCGGCGCACCAGAGTATTCCGTTGCACAACGAACAGGCGTATTCCCGCGACTGGCCGATGAAAATCTGGTTCTACAGCATGATCGCGGCGAAGTCCGGCGGTGAGACGCCGATTGCCGACAGCCGTGAAGTCTACCGGCGCATTCCGGTGGCGATCCGTGAGCGCTTCGTCAGCAAAGGCCTGATGTACGTGCGCAACTTCGGCAACGGCCTCGACGTCGCCTGGGAAGACGTGTTCAACACCGAAGACCGCGAGGTCGTCGAGGCCTACTGCAAGGCCCACGGCATTGTCTGTGAATGGAAGGACGACGGCGAGCTGCGCACGCGGCAGACCTGTCAGGCGGTGGCGGTGCACCCGGTAACGGGCGATCACGTCTGGTTCAATCAGGCGCACCTGTTTCACATCTCCAACCTGCAAGCGGAAGTGCGCGAAAGCCTGCTCGACATCGTCGACGAAGAAGACCTGCCTCGTAACGTCTACTACGGCGATGGTTCGCCGATCGAAGACGAAGTGCTGGCGCAGATTCGCGCGGTGCTCGATGACTGTGCGATCAGTTTTCCGTGGCAGGAGGGCGATGTGCTGATGCTCGATAACATGTTGTCCGCGCATGCTCGCTCACCGTTCGAAGGGCCGCGCAAAGTGATTGTGGCGATGGCCGAGGGGCATTCGCAGGACGCGCGCTGAGCAGATCGCAACGCTTCAATTTGAATGCCGAAGCCGGGCCTGTACCGGGCTTCGGCATTTGTCTGTCTGGCGTTCGTACCGTCGGGCTGCGATTGCCGCTGGTGCGCTAAATCGTTGCGCGGGCCATTCGTTCTTGTTGATACGACCGGGTCTCCAGGTCACGCCGCCGATCAGCAAGGACTCCACGCATGAATGCCGCAGACGCACAGAAACTAGCCCGCCGCTTTATCGAATTGCCCCAGGACAAACGTCGTTTGTTCCTCGCCGGCATGGCCCGCGAAGGCATCGATTTTGCGCAGCTTCCCATGACTGCCTGCGACGGCATCGCTGAGCGCGACGGCCTGTCTTACGCGCAGCAGCGCATGTGGTTTCTCTGGCAACTGGAGCCGACCAGCGCAGCCTACAACCTGCCGATGGCGGTGCGTCTGGATGGCGATCTGCAAGTCGAGGCACTTGAGCAGGCCTTCAGCCGCCTGGCGGCACGCCACGAATGTTTGCGCACCACCTTCGGTCAGGACGGCGAGCGTGCCTTCCAGCGTGTGGCCGAGCCGCAGCCACTGAAGTTGCCCGTCACTGACCTGGGCGGGTTGCCCGAAGCACAGCGCTGGCCGCTCGCGCAGCAGCACATGATGGCCGAGGCGACCCAGGCCTTCGACCTGCAGAACGGCCCGCTGCTGAGTCTGCGTCTGTTGCGCCTGGCCGAGCGGGAACATGTGCTGCTGCTGACCCTGCATCACATCATCGCCGACGGCTGGTCGATGAACATTCTGATCGATGAGTTCATGCGCACCTACGATGCGCTGGTGGCCGGGCGCGAACCGACGCTGGCGCCGCTGACCGTGCACTATCGCGACTACGCGCTGTGGCAGCGCAGCTGGCTGGAGGCTGGCGAGCGTGAGCGGCAACTGGACTACTGGCGCACGCAACTGGGCGACGAGCATCCGGTGCTGGAATTGCCCACCGACCGCGCCTATCCGGCGCAATCCAGCCATCAGGGCGCGCGCCTGGAAACGGTGATCGATGCAGCCCTGCGTGAAGAGCTGAAAAGCCTTGCCCAGCGTCAGGGCGTGACGTTGTTCGTGGTGCTTTTGGCGGCGTTCAAAACCCTGCTGCATCGCTACAGCGGCCAGACCGATATTCGTGTCGGCGGACTGATCGCCAACCGCACCCGCAGTGAAACCGAAGGCCTGATCGGTTTCTTCGTCAACACGCAAATCCTGCGCAGCGCGGTCACTGCGCAGACGCCGTTCACTGAGTTGCTGCAGAGCCTGCGCCAGGCGGCACTGGGTGCGCAGGCCCATCAGGATCTGCCGTTCGACGCCCTGATCGAAGCCCTGCAACCGGCACGCAGCCAGAGCCACAATCCGCTGTTTCAGGTGATGTTCAACCATCAACCGCTGGTCACCGATTTGCATCAGGCGCAACTCGCTTCAGGCTTGCGCGTGGGCTATCTGAGCGAAGAACAACTGGCCGGCAGCGCTCGGCAACACGCGGCCACCAGTGACCTGATGCTCGACACCCGTGAGGAGGGCGAGCAACTGTTTGCCGCCTTCACTTACGCCACGGATATTTTTGACGCCGCGACCATCGCCGCGCTGGCCGGGCATTGGCGCAACATTCTCCAGTCGGTGTGCCGCGACCCGCAACAGTTGATCGGTGACGTGGCGATGCTCGCCGATAGCGAACGGCAAGCGCTGATTCAGTCCACTGCGCCTGCGCCTCGTTTCACCAGCGTGCAAACCCTGTTCGAAGCGCAGGTCGCGCGCACTGGGCAAGCGCCGGCGGTGCGGTTGGCCACTGCGCCTGCGCCGGCATTCAGCTACGCCGAACTCAACACTCGCAGCAATCGTCTGGCCCATCAGTTGCGCGCACAGGGTGTCGGCCCGGACGTGCTGGTCGGTGTTGCGCTGGGGCGCTCGCTGGAACTGGCGGTGGCGCTGCTGGCGGTGTTCAAGGCCGGCGGTGCCTACGTGCCGCTGGACCCGCAGACCCCGGCCGAACGCTTGCGCCATGTGCTCGATGACAGCGGTCTGAAACTGTTGCTCAGCGACCGGCAAAGCCTCGCCAGCCTGCCGCCCCTCGATGGTGTCGAGTGCCTGTGTCTGGAGCAGTTGCCCGACAGTGAGCAGGCCGACAATCTGCCGGTCACGGTCGAAGCCGACAACCTCGCCTACGTGATCTACACCTCTGGCTCCACCGGGCGGCCGAAAGGCGTGGCGGTCAGTCACGGTGCGCTGAGCGAGTTCATCGCCCGCGCCATCGGTTACAGCGATCTGCACGAAGGCGACCGGGTTCTGCAATTCGCCACCAGCAGTTTCGACGGTTTCGTCGAGCAGTTTTTCTCGCCGTTGTGCCATGGCGCCAGCGTGGTCATGCGTGACGCGCCGTTGTGGGACAGCGCGACGCTGCATCAGGTCATCGTCGATCAGGGCATCACTCTTGCCGACCTGCCGGCGGCCTACTGGTATTGGCTGGTGCAGGAATACGCGGCGAAACCGCCAGCAAGTTTCGCCGCGCTGCGCCAGGTTCACGTTGGCGGCGAAGCCATGGCGGTGGACGGCTTGCGCCTGTGGCAGCAGGCCGGGCTCGGCCATGTGCGCCTGCTCAACACCTACGGGCCGACCGAGGCCACGGTGGTCTCGACGATTCATGACTGCACCGCGCTGACCGCGCAGGACTTGTCGTGGCGCGGCATGCCGATCGGCAAGGGCCTGGCAGCGCGGCGCCTGTACGTGCTCGACGATGACCTGAACCTGCTGCCGCAAGGCGCGGTGGGCGAGTTGTACATCGGTGGGCCGGGACTGGCACGGGGTTATCACCGTCAGCCGAGCCTCAGCGCCGAGCGTTTCATTGCCGACCCGTTCGCCGACGGTCAGCGCCTGTACCGCACCGGCGATCGTGCGCGGCTGCGCGGCGATGGCGCGCTGGAGTACGTCGGTCGGGTCGATCATCAGGTGAAGATTCGCGGTTTCCGCATCGAACTGGGCGAGATCGAATCGCGCCTGCAGCAATGTCCCGGGGTTCGCGAAGCGGTGGTGCTGGCGGTGCCGTTCGCGGGCGGTACGCAACTGGTCGCCTACGTGGTGACGGAACCGGCAGCGCTCGCCAGTGCGGCGACGCAAGCGCTGTTCCGTCAGCAGACCCGCGCCGCGCTGCAAGCCAGCCTGCCGGATTACATGGTGCCGGGGCATCTGCTGTTGCTGGCGAACCTGCCGCTGACGCCGAGTGGCAAGCTCGACCGCAAGGCCTTGCCAGCGCCGGATCCGGCGCAGTTGCAGGGCGATTACCGTGCCCCGCAATCGGCGGCCGAGCAGTGCCTGGCGCAGGTCTGGGCCGAGGTGCTGCAGGTGCCGCGTGTGGGTCTGGACGATCACTTTTTTGAACTGGGCGGCCATTCGTTGTTGGCCGCGCAGGTGATCGCGCGAATCAAGGAGCAGATGGGTGTGGTGCTGCCGCTGCGCAGTCTGTTCGAAAAACCGCTGCTGGCGGATCTCGCCGAGGTGCTCGGGCAACTGGCCGAGGCGAGCGGCGACGACGACTGGTCCGACATGGATCAGTTCATGAATGCTTTGCAAGGAGAAGAAGTATGAACGGCACGATGGCGGAACGTATTGCGCAAAGATTCGTCGGCCTGCCGCTGGAACAGCGTCGGCTGTTTC
Source organism: Pseudomonas sp. NDM (assembly GCF_003105095.1). Lineage (NCBI taxonomy): Bacteria > Pseudomonadati > Pseudomonadota > Gammaproteobacteria > Pseudomonadales > Pseudomonadaceae > Pseudomonas > Pseudomonas sp. NDM. Next base: position 15,064 of record NZ_QETJ01000040.1, read on the forward strand.
TGGCCAGGCTGCGTGAGGAGGGCAAGGATTTCAGCCTGCTGCCGCTGCCGGTCAGCCGCCATGACTGCGCGTCGATTCCCCTGTCGTTCGCCCAGCAGCGCCTGTTGTTTCTCTGGCAACTGGAACCGCACAGTGCCGCGTACAACATGGCCGCCGGCTTGCGTCTGAAGGGGCTGCTGGACGAGTCGGCGCTGAACCGTTCGTTCGATCATCTGCTGGCGCGCCATGAAGTGTTGCGCACGGTGTTCCACACTGACGGCGATCAGCCCCAACAGGTGATTCTCGAGCAGCAGAGTATTGCCTTGGAACGCTTCGACCTGACGGGCATCGCGGCGCAAGAGCGCGAGCAAGTACTCGCGCAACACGTGCAGGACGTCACCGCGCAACCATTCGATCTGCGCCATGGCCCGCTGTTGCGCGCCAGTCTGTTTGCCTTGGCCGACGAAGAGTTCGTGCTGGTGGTGAGCATGCATCACATCGTCTCCGACGGCTGGTCGATGGACGTCATGGTCAAGGAATTCGTCCAGTGCTATCAGGCTTTCAGTCTGCAGCGCGAGCCGCAGTTGCCTGCGTTGCCATTGCAGTACGCCGACTATGCGATCTGGCAGCGACGCTGGCTGGAAGCAGGCGAGGGCGAGCGCCAGCTCGACTACTGGCGTCAGCAACTGGGTGACGAGCATCCGCTGCTGGAAGTGGCGCCGGACTTTGCCCGACCGCTGACCCAGAGTTTTGCGGGGCAGACCCTGAGCTTCGATTTCGGTGCCGACCTGTCGCGCCAGCTCAATGCTTTTGCCCGCAGCCAGGGCATCAGCCTGTTCATGCTGGTGCTGGCCGGGTTCTCGCTGTTCCTCTCGCGTCTGGCCGGCGAGCGCGACATACGTGTTGGCGTGCCGAATGCCAACCGTGGCCGCGCCGAAGTCGAAGGGTTGATCGGTTTCTTCGTCAACACCCAAGTGCTGCGTTGCCAGGTCGATGAGCGCGGCAGTTTCGCGGATCTGCTGGCGCAGGTGCGGGAAGCGGCGTTCGGCGCGCAGGCGCATCAGGAATTGCCGTTCGAGCAACTGGTCGACGAATTGGTCGCCGAGCGCACCCTCGGTCACAACCCGTTGTTCCAGGCCAAGTTCAACCAGAACGTCGGCATGCAGAAACAACGCTCGATGGCCTTACCCGGTCTGACCGTCAGCGAATACCCGCTGGCCAAGGACGGCACGCATTTCGATCTGGCCCTGGACATCACCGACGACGGCGCGCTGATCCACGGTCAGATGACCTACGCCAGCGATCTCTATCGGGCGGAAACGGTCGCCGCTTTCGTGCCGATGTTGCTCGACCTGTTCAGCCAATTGCTCAATGCGCCGCAGGCGCCGCTGCACACGGTCGCCACGCAACGGCCTGCGGCGCTTGCCATTCAACGCGAACCGGCGTTGACGGTGTTGCAGCACTGGACCCGTGAAGTGGCCCGCCAGCCGCAGGCGCTGGCCGCCCGTGATCTTCAGCAGACCATGACGTTCCAGGCACTGGATGAGCAAGCCAATCGTCTCGCCCATTATTTGCGTGCGCAGGGCATCAATGTTGGCGAACCGGTGGCGGTGCTGCTGGAGCGTTCGCTGGACTGGCTGACTTGCGTGTTGGCGATTCTCAAGGCTGGCGCGGTGTACATGCCCCTCGACGTCAAGGCACCGAGCGCACGCCTGCAACAGATGCTCGGGGCTGCGCAGGCACGGGCGTTGATCGCTGCCGAAGGCGATGCGCGGGTCAGTGAACTGGCGGTCGAGGGCTGTCAGGGTCTTGAATTTGCCCCGGAGCAATGGCAGTCGCTGCCGGCGTCCGCGCCTGAGCTGACGCTACATGCACAATCGCCGGCCTATGTGATTCACACCTCCGGTTCCACCGGGCAACCCAAGGGCGTGCTGGTCAGCCACGCTGCGCTGGGCAGTTATGTGCGCGGCGTCCTCGAGCGTCTGGCGCCTGCGCCCGAGGCGAGCATGGCGCTGGTTTCGACCATCGCCGCCGACCTTGGCTTTACCGTGCTGTTCGGTGCGTTGTGCTCGGGCCGCCTGCTGCATGTGCTGCCGGAAGAGCTCGGTTTCGACCCGGACCGCTTTGCCGATTACATGGCCCGCCATCGCGTCGGCGTGCTGAAAATCGTTCCCGGCCATCTCGCCGCGCTGTTGCAGGCGGCCAAGCCAGCCGACGTGCTGCCGGAACACGCATTGATCGTCGGCGGCGAAGCCTGTTCGCCGGCGCTGGTCGAGCGCGTGCAGCAACTGAAACCGGGCTGTCGCCTGATCAATCACTATGGCCCGAGCGAAACCACCGTAGGCGTGCTGACCCATGAGGTCGAAGCACTTGCCGCGCAAACGCGCAGCATTCCGGTCGGCACGGCGTTGGCCGGTGCCCATGTCTATGTGCTCGACGATGTGCTCAACCCGGTGGCCGATCAGGTTGCCGGTGAGCTGTACATCGGCGGCGACAGCGTTGCCCTGGGTTACCTGAATCAGCCGGCGCTGACCGCCGAACGTTTCCTGCCCGACCCGTTCGGCGCAGCGGGCGCGCGGGTGTACCGCAGCGGCGACCGGGTTCGGCGCAACCGCGAGCAGGCGCTGGAATTCATCGGTCGTGCTGACGATCAAGTGAAAGTGCGCGGCTACCGCGTCGAGCCGGCGGAAGTCGCGCGGCTGTTGCTCAGCCTCGACGGCGTCAGCGAAGCCGCCGTGCTCGCGCTGCCACTGGATGACGATCCGGCGCGCCTGCAACTGCTTGCCTGGTGCGTGCCGCTAGCGGGAGCGAAAGTGCAGGCGCAGGATCTGCGCGAGCAATTGCAGGCGCGGCTGCCGGACTACATGGTGCCGGCGCAGTTGCTGTTGCTCGATAAGCTGCCGCTGACGGCCAACGGCAAACTCGACAAACGCGCCTTGCCCGTGCCCGGCGTGGTCAGCCAGCAGTTCGTCGCGCCGGTCGGTGAGATCGAAGAGAAACTGGCTGCCATCTGGGCCGAGGTGCTCAAGCTCGAGCGGGTCGGCAGCAGCGATAACTTCTTCGAACTGGGTGGCGACTCGATTCTCAGTCTGCAGATCATCGCCCGGGCCAAGCGCCAGGGGATCAAGCTCAGCCCCAAGCAGTTGTTCGAAAAACAGACCATCGGCCAACTCGCCGCTGTGGCCAAACTGATCGAGGCCAAACCGGCTGCCGCTGCCGCAACTGTGGCACGCGGGCCATTGCCGTTGCTGCCGATTCAAGAGCGTTTCTTCGAGACGCCGATTGTCCAGCGCCAGCACTGGAATCAGTCGGTGATGTTGCAACCGACCCTGGCGCTGGACGCCGTGCATCTGCGCAAGGCGCTGGCGACGTTGCTCGAACAGCACGAAGCACTGGCCTTGAGCTTTGTGCAGTCGGGCGATCGCTGGCAGGCATTGCCGCAGTCGCAGGGTGATGCCGAACTGCTCTGGGTCCGCGAGCTGGACAGCCTCGACGCCTTGCCAGCGCTGGTCGACGCGGCGCAGCGCAGCCTGGATCTGCAACGCGGGCATTTGCTGCGCGCGTTGCTGGTCAATCTGCCGAATGCCGAGCAACGTCTGTTGCTGGTCATCCATCACCTGGTGGTCGATGGCGTGTCGTGGCGCATTCTGCTGGAGGACTTGCAGCAGGCCTATCACGCCCTGGCGGCGGGAGCGGCGCTCGCGTTGCCGGGCAAAAGCAGTTCGCTGCACGACTGGGCCGGGCAGTTGCATCGTTATGCACAGAGCGAAACGTTGGCGGCCGAAAGCGCTTATTGGCGCCAGACCCTTGATGCCGACGACGCGGCCCTGCCACGGGATTTTGCCGAGGACAGCCAGACCCGCGCCGAGGCCGCCCGCGCCAGTACGCGCCTGAGCCAGACACTGACCGACAAGCTGCTGAAAGTCGCCCCGGCGGCGTATCGCACGCAGATCAATGATCTGTTGCTGACTGCATTGGCGCGGGTGCTGTGTGACTGGAGCGAGCAGCCTTCGGTGTTGATCCAGCTCGAAGGTCATGGTCGTGAAGACCTGTTCGACGACATCGACCTGAGCCGTACGGTCGGCTGGTTCAGCAGCCTGTTCCCGGTGCGCCTGGCCCCGCAGGAAAATCCCGTTGCGTCGCTGTGTGCGATCAAGGAGCAACTGCGTGCGGTGCCGGGCAAGGGCATCGGTTATGGCGTGCTGCGTTACCTCACGCGTTCTGCCGAGTTGCAGGCGCTGGCGCAACCCCGGGTGACCTTCAATTATCTCGGCCAGTTCGACGGCGCGTTCAATGCTGAGCAAGGCGCGTTGTTCGTGCCAAGCGCTGACAGCACCGGTGCCAATCAGGATGAGCAGGCGCCGCTGGGCAATTGGCTGAGTGTCGACGGTCAGGTCTTCGGCGGTGAGCTGGAATTGACCTGGACCTTCGGCACCGGCATGTACCGCGCCGCGACCATCGAGGCGTTGGCCGAGGCCTATGGCCGCGAGCTGGAACGCCTGATCGAACATTGCTGCGAGAGCGGCGCCGGTGGCGTGACACCCTCGGACTTCAACCTCGCCAACCTCACGCAAGCGCAGCTGTCGGCGCTGCCGATCGCGCCGCGTGACATCGTTGATCTGTACCCGCTGTCGCCGATGCAGCAAGGCATTCTGTTCCACAGCCGCAACGAGCCGGACAGCCCGGCCTATACCAATCAACTGCGGGTCGACGTGGAACAACTCGACAGCGAGCGCTTCCGCCAGGCCTGGCAGCATACCCTCGAAGCCCACGATATTCTGCGTACCGCGTTCGTCTGGCCGCAGGATGCCGCCGCGCCGGTGCAGGTGGTGCGCAGCCGTGTGCAGATGCCGTGGCAGGTGCAGGACTGGCGCGGTCGCGATGGCCTCGGTTCAGCGCTTGATCATCTGGCCACTGAAGACCTGCACAACGGTTTCGATCTGCTCGACGCGCCGCTGTTGCGCGTGACGCTGGTGCGCACCGATGAGAACACTCATCACCTGATCTACACCTGTCATCACATCCTCATGGACGGCTGGAGCACTTCGCAGTTGTTCGGCGAAGTGCTGCAACGCTACGCCGGCATCACGCCGAGCGCAGGGCAGGGGCGCTATCGCGATTACATCGAATGGCTTGGCCAGCGCGATCAGCAGGCAAGTCGGCAATTCTGGAGCGCGGCGCTGGCGGAACTCGCAGAGCCGACGCGACTGGCCAGCGCCATGCCGGTCCGGCAGCGCGACGCAAGCGGTTATGCCGATCATGAGCATGTGTTCAGCGAACAGCTGACGGCCGAACTGAACCGCTTCGCCCGCGAACAGAAAGTCACCCTCAACACGCTGGTGCAAGCGGCGTGGCTGCTGCTGTTGCAGCGCTACACCGGGCAGGATCACGTGGCGTTTGGTGCGACGGTCGCTGGGCGGCCGACGGATTTGCCGGGCGTCGAGCAGCAGATCGGCCTGTTCATCAACACCTTGCCGGTGGTGGCGGCGCCATCGCCGGAGATCGGCGTCAGCCAATGGCTGCAACTGGTGCAGGACCTCAACCTGGCGTTGCGCGAGCACGAACACACGCCGCTGTATGACATTCAGCGCTGGGCCGGCACGGGTGCCGGGGCGTTGTTCGACAGTATTCTGGTGTTCGAAAACTATCCGATGGCGGAAGCGCTGGCGCAGGGCCCTGAGACGGGCCTGAAGTTCTCGGCAATCCGCCGGCAGGAGCAGACCAACTATCCGCTGACGCTGGTCGCGGTCACCGGCCGCGAGCTGAGTCTGGGCGTGAGTTACGATCAGGCCAGTTTCGACGCTCCAGCGATCAGTGCGTTGAGTGCGCAGTTGCAAGGCCTGCTCGAGCAGTTCCTCGCCGACGCCACCCAGCCGTTGGGCGCGCTGCAACTGCTCGCCGAGCCACAACGGCAACAAGCGATCGCGTGGGGCAAGGCGCCGGTGACCGCGCCGGATCAACGCACGGTGCTGGCGCACATCGCCGCGCAGGTGCAGCGGCAGCCACAAGCGAGCGCGGTGCGGTTCGCTGAGCAGTCCATCGATTACCAAAGCCTCGATACCCGGGCCAATCGTCTGGCGCACAAGCTGCAAGGCATGGGCGTCGGGCCGGAGGTGCGCGTCGGCGTGTGCATGCGCCGCACGCCGGACATGCTGGTCGCACTGTTGGCGATCCTCAAGGCCGGTGGCGCCTACGTGCCGCTGGACCCGGATTATCCGCAGGAACGCTTGCTGCACATGCTGGACGACAGTCGCGCCGCCGTGCTGCTCATCGAACTGGCGGCGTTGGCGATGCTGCCGGAAACCTTGAGCGCGCAGGTGCTGCTGGTGGACGCGAGCGTCGCCAGCGAATGCCCGGTCACTGCGCCGCTGGTTAACCTCGCTGCAGACAATCTGGCGTACGTGATCTACACCTCCGGCTCCACCGGCAAACCGAAAGGCGTAGCGATCAGCCACGGCAATCTGTCGGCACTGATTCAATGGTCGGCGGGGGTCTATCGCGAAGAGCAATTGCGCGGCGTGCTGGCCTCTACCTCAATCTGCTTCGATCTGTCGGTGTGGGAAATCTTCGTCACGCTGGCCTGCGGTGGCTGTCTGGTGCTGGCGGACAACGCCCTGGCGCTGGCCGATTTGCCGGCGCGCGAGCAGGTCACCCTGATCAACACCGTACCCTCGGCGATTGCCGCGTTGCAGCGCGCCGGGCAGATTCCGGCTTCGGTTGGCACCATCAATCTGGCCGGCGAACCGCTCAAGCAGAGTCTGGTCGACAGCCTCTATGCCAGCACCCGGGTGCAGCAGGTCTACGACCTCTACGGGCCGTCGGAAGACACCACCTATTCGACCTTCACCCTGCGCACGCCGCAGGGCCGGGCGAACATTGGCCGGCCGCTGGATAACACCGTGGCGTATCTGCTCGACAGTCAGTTGCAAGTGCTGCCCGCGGGCGTGCCGGCTGAGCTGTACCTGGCCGGTGCCGGAGTGACGCGCGGCTATCTGCGCCGCGCCGCGCTGACCGCCGAACGCTTTGTGCCGAATCCTTACGCGAGCAATGGCGAGCGTCTGTACCGCACCGGCGATCTGGTGCGCCAGGGCGACGACGGCAATATCGAGTACATCGGTCGCGCCGACCATCAGGTGAAGATTCGCGGATTCCGTATCGAACTCAGCGAGATCGAAGCGCGCCTGCTGGAGCTCGAGGATATCGGCGAAGCGGTGGTGCTGGCGCAGGACGGTGCCGCCGGCAAACACCTGCATGCCTATCTCGTCGCCGCGCTGGACAGCGAGCGGTCGACCCTGACCGAGCGGGTGCGCAGTGCACTGGCCAGCCGCTTGCCGGCGCACATGGTCCCGGGGCATTTGCACCTGATCGACGCGATCCCGCTGACGCCCAACGGCAAGCTCGATCGCAAGGCGCTGATGGCGTTGGCCGAGAGCCCGATGCAGGAGCAATACCAGGCGCCGCAAAGCGACCTGCAGTGGGAGGTCGCAACGATCTGGCAGGAGGTGCTGGAGGTCGAGCGGGTAGGGCTGGCGGACAACTTCTTCCAGCTTGGCGGGCATTCGCTGCTTGCGACGCTGGTGGTGACCCGGGTGCAGGAGCGCCTCGGCGACAAGGTGCCGCTCAAGGCGCTGTTCGAAACCGACACCCTCAAGGAGTTCTGCGCGCGGATCGAAGCGCTGCGCGTCGAAATGTCGCCCGTTCAGGATGAATTGGCTAAATCACTGGAGGCCCTCAAACGTCTATCCCTCGATGATCTGGAAAAACTGATTTCTTGAGAGGGAAAAACGCGTGCAAGAGTTAATCGAGTCGGTAGGACAACTTTCGGCTAAGCAAAGAAAGGCTCTGGCGGTTCTGCTCAAGCAGAAAGGCGTCAACCTCTTTGACATTGCCCCGGTTTTCAAGCGCACGGCTGAAGAGCCGTTGCTGCTGTCCTACGCTCAGCAGCGCCAGTGGTTCCTCTGGCAGTGGGCACCGCACAGCGCGGCCTACAACATTCCGACGGCCCTGCGCTTGCAGGGCCCGCTGGATGTGCCGGCACTGGAACGCAGCATCGCGGCGCTGATCGAACGCCACGAAACCTTGCGCACGGTATTCACTCAAGACAGTGCACAACCCTTGCAAGTGGTCCTGCCCGCAGGACCTTTTGCGTTGGAGATTCATCACCTGAGCGCTGATCTGGCGAACGACCCGGACAGCTCGATCCAGGCCTTCGTCCAGACCCAGAGCCAGAAGACTTTCGACCTGCAGCACGGCCCGTTGCTGCGTGCCGCGCTGCTCCAGGTCAGCCCCGCTGAGCATGTGCTGGTGCTGACCCTGCACCACATCGTTTCCGATGGCTGGTCGCTGCAAGTGATGATCGAGGAACTGGTGCAGCTCTACGCCGGTTTCAACCTCGGTCACGACGCCGGTTTGCCCGCGCTGCCGATCCAGTACGCCGATTACGCGTTGTGGCAGCGCCAGTGGATGGAAGCCGGGGAGCAGGAGCGCCAACTGGCCTACTGGCAGGAAAAGCTCGGCGGCGAACAGCCGGTGCTGGAGCTGCCGCTGGATCGCCCGCGCGCGGTCGAGCAGAGCTTCGCCGGCGCCAGCCATAACCTGATTCTTGACCCGGTGCTGAGCAATGCCCTCAAGGCCTTCGCCCGGCAGGAAAACGTCACGCTGTTCGTGTTGCTGCTGGCTTCGTTTCAGGCCTTGTTGCATCGCTACAGCGGGCAAAGCGATATCCGTGTCGGCGTGCCGGTGGCCAACCGTGGTCGGGTGGAAATCGAGCGCCTGATCGGCTTCTTCGTCAACACCCAGGTGCTAAAGGCGGATGTCGACGCAGAGCTGCCATTTGTCGAGCTGCTGCGTCAGGTCAAACAGACCGCGCAGGAGGCGCAGGCGCATCAGGACTTGCCCTTCGAGCAACTGGTCGAAGCGCTGGAGCCGGGCCGCAGCCTCAGTCACAGTCCGCTGTTCCAGGTCATGTTCAACCACCAGGCCGAGCGCCGTGCGAGCGTTGCGACGCGCCTGAACGGTCTGAACATCGCGCCGCTGGAATGGCAGAGCCAGACCGCGCAATTCGACCTGACCCTCAACACCACCGAACAGGCCCACGGCATCGAAGCGGTACTCAAGTACGCCACCGACCTGTTCGACGCGGCGACTATCGAGCGCCTTGCGCAACACTGGACTGCGCTGTTGCAGGCGATCGTCGCCGAGCCGACCCAGCGCATCGGCCAATTGCCGATACTCGACGCCGGCCAGCAGCAACAGCTATTGGCGCAATGGAATCCGCCGCGGGTCGAACAACCGCTGACCCAGTGCATCCAGCAAGCCATCGAAGCCCAGGCCGCGCGGCATGCCGACGCGGTGGCCGTGACCTTTGCCGGGCAATGCCTGACCTACGCTGAACTCAATCGCCGCGCCAACCAATGGGCGCATACGCTGATCGAGCGGGGTGTCGGCCCGGACGTGCGCGTCGGCGTTGCGGTCGAGCGTTCGCTGGACATGATCGTCGCCATTCTCGCGGTGCTGAAGGCCGGCGGTGCCTATGTGCCGCTGGACCCGAGCTACCCGGATGATCGCTTGAGTTACATGATCGACGACAGCGGCATTCAATTGCTGTTGACCCAGGGTCATTTGCTCGGGCAGTTGCCGATTCCGTCGGGGCTGGTCTGCCTCGATCTGGATCAGACGCCGGAACACAGCATTGAAAGCAACCCGCCATGCCTGATCACGCCGGACAATCTGGCCTACGTCATTTACACATCCGGATCCACCGGCAAACCCAAAGGCGCGTTGCTGCCGCACGGCAACGTCATGCGCCTGTTCAGCGCCACCGAGCAGTGGTTCGAATTCGGCCCGCAGGACAGCTGGACGCTGTTCCATTCCTACGCGTTCGACTTTTCGGTGTGGGAGATTTTCGGCGCGCTGTTGTACGGCGGCAAACTGGTGGTCGTGCCCCACGATGTCAGCCGTTCGCCGGAGGATTTCTACACGCTGCTCTGCGATGAAAATGTCACGGTGTTGAACCAGACACCGTCGGCATTCAAGCCGTTGATGCAGGTCGCCTGTGACTCTGCGCGCAGCAATGCCCTGCGTTACGTGGTGTTCGGTGGCGAGGCGCTGGAAGTGCAGAATCTGCGCCCGTGGTTCGAACGTTTTGGCGACCGCGCGCCGACGCTGATCAACATGTACGGCATCACCGAAACGACCGTGCACGTCACTTACCGGCCGTTGTCGCTGGCGGATCTGCACAGCAACCACAGCAGCCCGATTGGCGCGCCGATAGTCGACCTGTCGTGGTACTTGCTCGATGGCTCGCTCAACCTGGTGCCGCAAGGCTGCATCGGCGAGTTGTACATCGCCGGTGCCGGTCTGGCCCGTGGTTATCTGAATCAGTCCGGCATGAGCGCCACCCGCTTCGTGCCCGACCCGTTCAATCGCAAGGCAGGCGAGCGCCTGTACCGTACCGGCGACCTTGCACGGCTGCGCGGCGACGGGGTGATCGAGTACATCGGCCGTATCGACCACCAAGTGAAGATCCGTGGCTTCCGCATCGAACTGGGCGAAATCGAAGCGCAACTGCTCAAGCATCCGCAGGTGCGCGAAGCGGTGGTGCTGGCGGTGGACGGCCTCAGCGGCCAGCAACTGGCAACCTGGGTCGTGCCCGTCGAGGCAGTGAACGCGGACGAGCAGGGCGCCCTGCGCGATTCGATCAAGGCGCACCTGCGCGAAACCCTGCCGGATTACATGGTCCCGGTCAGTTGGGCGTTCCTTGAACTGCTGCCACTGACCGCCAACGGCAAACTCGATCGCAAGCAGCTGCCGCAGCCGGACGTCGCCCAGGTGCAGGAGGCGTACGCCGCACCGCGCAGTGAACTGGAACAGCGTCTGGCCGAGATCTGGCAAGACGTGCTCAAGGTCGAACGGGTAGGGCTGCACGACAACTTCTTCGAGCTGGGCGGTGATTCGATCATCTCGATTCAGGTAGTCAGTCGCGCGCGGCAGGCCGGCATTCGCTTCACGCCCAAGGACATTTTCCAGCACCAGACCGTGCAGCGTCTGGCCACCGTCGCGCAACAGAGCGACGCCGTGCAAACGGAGCAGGGCGAGGTGCTCGGCGACGCGCCGCTGACGCCGATCCAGCATTACTTCTTCCACAGCGCCATCCCGGCGCGCCATCACTGGAACCAGTCGATCCTGCTGACCCCGGCAAAAACCCTGCAAGCCGCTGCGCTGCAACAGGCCTTGGCACAAGTGCAAAAACAGCACGACGCCTTGCGTCTGCGTTATCGCCAAACCGAACAGGGCTGGCAGCAAAGCCATGGCGCGGCGGATCAGCCACACGACTTGTTGCGCAGCTTTACGCTGGACGACAGCGCGGCCTTGCCAGCGCTGTGCCTGGACCTGCAGCGCAGCCTCGACCTGCAAAACGGCCCGCTGATCCGCGCGGCGCTTGTCGACTTGCCGGACGCCAGTCAGCGTCTGCTGTTGGTCATCCATCACCTGGTGGTCGACGGCGTGTCGTGGCGAATCCTGCTGGAAGACCTGCAAAGCGCCTATCAGCAGATCAGCAGCGGACAGAACGTGCACCTGCCGGCGAAGACCAGCGCGTTCAAGGACTGGGGCTTGCGCCTGCAAGAGCATGCGCGCAGCGCGGCGCTGGACAGTGAACTGGTCTACTGGCGCGAGCAGTTGCGCGACGCGCCGCTCGGTTTGCCGTTGGACAATCCGCAGGGCCAGTTGAACAACCGCTTCGAGCGCAGCGTCGACACGCGGCTGGACGCCGAACGGACCCGCCAGTTGCTGCAACAGGCCCCGGCGGTCTACCGCACCCAGGTCAACGACCTGCTGCTGACCGCACTGGCGCGAGTGTTGTGTGAGTGGACCTCCAGCGACAGTGCGCTGGTGCAGCTCGAAGGACACGGCCGCGAAGACCTCTTCGATGACATCGACCTGAGCCGCACCGTGGGCTGGTTCACCAGCATGTTCCCGGTGCGCCTGACGCCAAACGCCAGTCTGCAAACCTCGATCAAAGGCATCAAGGAGCAACTGCGCGCGATCCCCAACAAGGGCATCGGCTTCGGCTTGCTGCGTTATCTCGGTACCGCCGAAGCACAAGCGGCGCTGCGTGAACTGGCGCAACCGCAGGTGACGTTCAACTACCTCGGCCAGTTCGATAACAACTTCGACGAAGACGCCTTGTGGCGGCCGGCCACCGAAGACAAGGGCGCCGGTCAGGACGCAAACGCGCCGATGGCCAATTGGCTGACCATCGATGGCCGGGTTTATCAGGGCCAGTTGAGCCTGACCTGGACCTACAGCAGCGATGTCTTCGAAGAGGCGACCATTACCGCTCTGGCCCGCGCTTACGAAGTGGCGCTGAGCGAGTTGATCGACCACTGTCTCAGCCACTCGGGCGGCCTCACGCCGTCCGACGTGCCGCTGGCCGGTTTGTCCCAGGCGCATCTGGACAGCCTGCCGATCGCCGCCCAGCGCATCGAGGACATCTATCCGCTGGCGCCGATGCAGCAGGGCATTCTGTTCCACAGCCTGTACGACGCGGACGCCAGCGCCTACGTCTATCAGATGCTGCTGGACATCGACGGCCTCGACGTCGCGCGGTTCCAGCAAGCCTGGCAGCGCGTGGTCGATCGCCATGAAGTGCTGCGCGCCGGTTTCATCTGGGGCCGCGATGGCCTCGATGCGCCGTTGCAGGTGATCCATCGCCAACTGACCCTGGAAATGCCGGAAATCGATGTGCGCGATGTCGCCGATCTGCCGGCGGTGCTTGAAGCACGGGCGCAGGCTGACCGTGAACGCGGCTTCGATCTGCAGAATCCACCGCTGTTGCGCCTGTGCCTGCTGCGCACTGCTGACGATCGCCATCGGCTGATTTTCACGTGCCACCACATCCTCATGGATGGCTGGAGCAACTCGCGGATGTTCGGCGAAGTGCTGCAGGATTACGCCGGCCAGCCTGTGCCGAGCGCGCAGGGCCGCTATCGGGACTTTCTGGTGTGGCTGCAGGGCCAGGACAAGGTGGCCGCGCAGGATTTCTGGCGCGGGCAACTGGCCGAACTCGACGAGCCGACCCGCCTGGCGTCGGCCTGCCACGGGCGCACCGTGCCAGGGCCGGGCAAGCAGATGCATCGTCTGCACTTCGACGAAGCATTCACCCAGCGTCTGAACAACTTCTCCCGCCAGCAACAGGTAACGCTCAACAGTCTGGTGCAGGCGGCATGGCTGCTGGTGTTGCAACGCTACACCGGTCAGGCCACCGTGGCGTTTGGCGCCACCGTGTCCGGGCGTCCGGTGGAGCTACCGGGCATCGAGGAACAACTGGGGCTGTTCATCAACACCTTGCCGGTGATCGCCAGCCCGCAGGCCACCCTCAGCGTGGGTGACTGGGTGCGCAGCGTGCAGGACAAGAACCTGTTGCTGCGCGACTACGAACAGACGCCGCTGCAGGACATTCAGCGTCTGGCCGCTTTGAGCGGCGAGGCGTTGTTCGACACCTTGCTGGTGTTCGAGAACTACCCGGTCTCCGAAGCGCTGGAGGCCAATCCGGGCGGGCTGCGTTTCTCCGGCCTGGAACATCGCGAGCAGACCAACTACGGTCTGACCCTGATCGCCGGCGCCAGCGAAGTGCTCAACCTCGATTTCAACTACCTCACCGAGCATTTTGCCGAACGCAGCGTGCTCGGTCTGGCCGGGCATTTGCGCGAAGTGCTCGAGCAATTTATCCAGGCCCCGCAGCGGGCACTCGGCGAGATCGGTCTGCTGCCGCTGGCCGAGCGTCAGACGCTGGCGCAGTGGAACGACAATCACGCGGCTTATCCGGCCGAGCGCCTGATCTCGCAGAGCTTTGAAGCGCGGGTGGCGGCACATCCGCAGGCACTGGCGTTGAGTCATGCCGGCGTGGCCTTGAGCTACGGCGAACTGAATCGGCGTGCAAACCAGTTGGCCCGACACTTGGTGACGCTCGGCGTGACGGCCGAGGTGCGCGTCGGCGTGGCACTGCCGCGTTCGGCGGAACTGGTGATCGCCCTGATGGCGGTGCTCAAGGCCGGTGGCACCTACGTGCCGCTGGACCCTGACTACCCGGCCGACCGCGTGGCCTACATGCTCGACGACAGCCAGGCGAAAGTCCTGCTGACCCAGCAAGCGTTGCTGGCGCAATTGCCGTCCACCGAAGCGCAGGTGGTGCTGGTCGAGGCCGGCGGCGAGGCGTTTGCCGCGCAGGCACCGGACAACCTGCCGGCGCGCGCTGACTCGGCCAATCTTGCCTATGTGATCTACACCTCCGGTTCCACCGGTAAACCGAAAGGCGTGGCCATCGCCCATCGCAACGTGCAGGCACTGATTCACTGGTCCGCCGAGGTCTACAGCGAAGACGACCTGCAAGGCGTGCTGGCCTCGACGTCAGTGTGCTTCGACCTGTCAGTGTGGGAGATTTTCGTCACCCTGGCACGTGGCGGATCCGTCGTCATGGCACGCAATGCCCTGGAGCTGCCGGACTTGCCCGAGCATGATCAGGTGCGCCTGATCAACACCGTGCCGTCGGCGATTGCCGCGCTGCAACGCATTGGCCAGATCCCGCCGGGCGTGCGCATCATCAATCTGGCGGGCGAGCCGCTGAAGCAGGCGCTGGTCGACACGCTGTACCGCGAGACCTCGGTCGCCCACGTCTACGATCTGTACGGGCCTTCCGAAGACACCACGTATTCGACCTGGACGCGCCGCGAACTCGGCGGTCAGGCCAACATCGGCCGGCCATTGCGCAACACCACTGCGTACCTGCTCGACGAGCAATTGCAGGCAGCCCCAATCGGCATCGCCGCTGAGCTGTATCTGGCCGGCGACGGCATCACCCGTGGCTATCTGTTGCGCCCGGGCCTGACCGCCGAGCGCTTCGTGCCCAATCCGTTGGCGAGCAACGGCGAGCGCATGTACCGCACTGGCGACCTGACGCGCTGGCTGGATGACGGCCGAATCGAATACGTCGGCCGCATCGACCATCAGGTCAAGGTGCGCGGCTTCCGTATCGAACTGGGGGAAATCGAAGCGCGTCTGCTGGCCCAGGCCAGCGTGCGCGAAGGCGTGGTGCTGGCGGTGGACGGCGTTGGCGGCCAGCAACTGGTGGCTTATGTGGTGCCGGCCGAAGCCGATCAAAGCCCCGCGCAACTGGACGCGCTGAGCGCCGAACTGCAAGCCGCGCTCAAGGCGCATCTGCCGGACTACATGGTGCCGGCGCAGTGGCTGTTCCTCGAGCAATTGCCGCTGACACCCAACGGCAAACTCGATCGCAAGGCCTTGCCGGCACCGGACGCCAGCCAGTCGCAACGCGATTACGTGGCACCGTGGACGCCGCTGGAGCAGCAACTGACTGAGGTCTGGCAGGACATTCTGAAGATCGAGCGGGTCGGCGTGACCGACAATTTCTTCGCCCTTGGCGGTGATTCGATCATCTCGATTCAACTGGTCAGCCGCGCGCGGCAGCAGGGCATTTGCTTCACGCCCAAAGACCTGTTCCAGCAGCAGACGGTGCAGAAACTGGCCGCGGTGGTTTCGCTTGAAGACGCGCAATCTGCCAGCGCTGCCGATTACCCGTTGGCGCAGCTGGATCAAGCGCAGCTCGATGCCTTGCCGGTGCCGGCGGAGCTGATCGAAGACGTCTACCCGCTGTCGCCGATGCAGGAAGGCATGCTGTTCCATACGCTGTCGGATAACGGCAGCAGCCTTTACGTGCAACAGGTCAGCCTGCCGATCAAGGGTCTCGACGTGGAGCGTTTCCGCCGGGCCTGGGAATTCGTCATCGTCCGGCAGGCGATCCTGCGCACCAGTTTCCATTGGCAGGACGGGCTGGCCAAGCCGTTGCAGGTCGTGCATCGCCATGCGCCGCTGCAGATGCAGGTGCTCGATTGGCGTGGGCAGGACTGCAGCGAGGCGGCGATTGCCGATTTCGCCAGCGCCGACCGCGCATTGGGTTTTGATTTGTCCGAAGCGCGTTTGCAGCGCGTGACCTTGCTGCATCTGGGCGACGAGCAGTACCAGATGATCTGGACCAGCCACCATATTCTGATGGACGGCTGGAGCAGTTCGCGGCTGTTCGGCGAGGTCTTGCAGTATTACTCCACGGGCCAGGTGACTGGCGAAAATGGCCGCTATCGCGACTTCATTGCCTGGTTGCAGGCACAGGATCAGGACGCCCAGGAGCTGTTCTGGAAAGCACGTCTGGCGGTGGTCAACGAACCGACCGCGCTGAGTCAGGCGATGCACCCGCGCCACAGCGCCGACGTTACCGGCCACGATGCGCTCTATTCGAATTGGGACAAGGCGCAAACCGCGCGTCTGCTGGAGTTCTGCCGTGATCTGCGCATCACCCCCAACACGCTGATCCAGGGTGCGTGGCTGCTGCTGTTGCAGCGCTACACCGGCCAGCAAACGGTGACCTTCGGTGCCACCGTGTCGGGGCGTCCGGAAAGTCTGCCGAATGTCGGCAACATGCTCGGCCTGTTCATCAACACCTTGCCGATCATTCAGACCCCACAGGCCGATCAGCGTCTGGCCGACTGGCTCGGCGAAGTGCAGGCCTACAACCTCGACATTCGCGACTACTCCCAGGCACCGCTGGCCGATGTGCAGCGCTGGTCGAACCTCGGGGGGCAGGCGCTGTTCGACAGCATTGTCGTGTTCGAGAACTTCCCGATCGACGAGCGCTTGCAGGAAGAAACCGACACCGAGCTGACCTTCGGCAAATCCATCGGCCATGGCGTGACCAACGTGCCGATGGACCTTGCGGTGATGCTCGGCGACGAGTTGTCGATCGAATACCTGTACCTGCGCAGCCACTTCAGCGCCGAGGCGGTGCAAGGCATTCGCCTGACCCTGGAAAACACCCTCGCGGCGATGATGGCCGCGCCGTATGAGCGATTGGGTAATCTGCAGCGTCTGTCCGCCGAACAATGGCACGCGGCGCAGGCCTGGAGTGCCGAGCCTTCTCACCGCCACGCGCCGCAGTTGCTGCCGGAGCTGATCAGTCGTCATGCGCAACAGCAACCTGACGCGATCGCCGTGCAATGCGCCGGCGAAAGCCTGAGCTACGCCGAACTCGAGCGTCAGGCCAACCGACTGGCGCAGTGCCTGATCGCCCACGGTGCCGGGCCTGAAGTGGTGATCGGCGTGGCGTTGCCGCGTTCGCTGGAAATGCTGGTGAGCTTCCTTGCCGTGCTCAAGAGCGGCGCCGCGTACGTGCCGCTGGATATCGATTATCCGCCAGAGCGCCTGGCCTACATGATCGAAGATTCGCGCATGGCTTTGCTGCTGACGCAAACCAGCCTGCGCGCGACGATGCCGACGCCGCAGGGCGTGCTGCGTCTGGAAATCGATCAGCTCGATCGCAGCCTCTACAGCGACGCTGCTGCGGTTTGCGATGTTCATGAGCAGAGCCTGGCCTATCTGGTCTACACCTCCGGTTCCACTGGGCGCCCGAAAGGCGTGGCCGTCACACAAGGCCCGCTGAGCATGCACTGCCAGGCTATCGCCGAGTTGTACGAAATGGACGCCAGCAGTTGCGAGCTGCACTTCATGTCGTTCGCTTTCGACGGCGCCCATGAACGCTGGCTGAGTACCTTGTACAGCGGCGGTCGTCTGGTGATCCGCGACGGTTGCCTGTGGACCCCGGAGCAGACCTATCAGGCCCTGCACGATTACGGCGTGACCATCGCCTGCTTCCCGCCGGCCTACCTCAAACAACTGGCCGAGTACGCGGCAGCCAGCGGCATCGCGCCGCCAGCGGTACGCATCTACTGCTTCGGTGGCGATGCGGTGCCAGAGCAGACCTTCGAACAGGTCAAAGCCGCTTTGCGTCCGCAGTACTTCACCAACGGCTACGGCCCGACCGAAACCGTGGTCACGCCGATGCTCTGGAAAGTCGCCATCAGCCAGCATTGCGAAGCGGCGTACGCGCCGATCGGTCGCGCCGTCGGTGCGCGTTCGCTGTACGTGCTCGACGACGATCTGAATCCGCTGCCGCCAGGTTTTGCCGGTGAGTTGTACATCGGCGGTTACGGTATTGCTCGCGGTTATTACGGGCGCCCCGATCTGAGCGCCGAGCGCTTCGTGCCCAACCCGTTTGCCCCGGGCGAACGCCTGTACCGCAGCGGCGATCTGGTGCGCCGTCGCCCGGACGGTGTGGTCGATTACGTCGGGCGCATCGACCATCAGGTCAAGGTGCGCGGCTTCCGTATCGAGCTGGGCGAAGTCGAGGCCAGCCTGCGTCAATTACCAACGGTCAGTGATGCTTTGGTCATCGCTCGGGACAATGCGTCCGGCAAGCAACTGATCGGTTACGTGGTCACCGCCAGCGGTGAAGACCTCGGCGATGAACTCAAGGCCGGGCTGCGCGCCTCGCTGCCGGAATACATGGTGCCGGCGCAGATCGTCTGCCTCAGCGCATTCCCGGTCACGCCCAACGGTAAGCTCGATCGCAAGGCGCTGCCTGAACCGCAATTCAAAAGCGACGAATACCTTGCCCCGCGCACTGAGCAGGAAAGCCTGCTGGCGCAAATCTGGGCGCAGGTGCTGCAGGTCGAGCAGGTCGGTATCAGCGACAACTTCTTTGAACTGGGCGGCGACTCGATCCTCAGCCTGCAAGTGATCTCGCGGGTGAGAAACCATCCGACCCTGCAGATGGAGCTGAAGCTGCGCGATCTGATGCGCTATCAGACCATCGCCGGCATCGTCGAGCAGCAAGTGGCGAAGGAGGGCGTTGGGCAAGCGCTGCCGGACCTGACCCAGGTGGCCGTAGAAGGCGCGTTCAATCTCCTGCCGATCCAGGAATGGTTCTTCGCCGAAGGCATGGCCGAGGCGCATCATTACAACCAGTCGTTGCTGCTCAGCGCACGTCAGCCACTGGATCTCGATGCCCTGGAACAGGCACTGGGCTTGATCGAACAACATCACGATTCGCTGCGTTTGCGCTTTTCCAAGGACGGCGGGCGCTGGTTGCAGCGCTACAGCACCAGCGCATCCGACGAGGCCGTGCTGTGGCGCCGTGAAGCGCAGAACAGCGACGATGTCGAAGCCCTGGCCAACCTTGCGCAGCGCAGCCTCAAACTCGATGACGGACCGGTCTGGCGAGTCATGCATGTGGCCTTGCCGGACGGTCAGGCGCGGTTGCTGGTGGTGATTCATCACCTGGTGGTCGACACCGTGTCGTGGCGGATTCTGCTCGACGATCTGAAAGTCGCTTATGAGGCTTGCGTGCAGGGGCTGCCAGCGCAGTTGCCGATTCGCACCAGCAGTTATCGTTCGTTCGCCGAAGCGTTGCAGGCGCAGGCGCCGGTGATTGCCGAGCAGGAATTGAGCTATTGGCTGGAGCAACTGGATCAGCCCGGCGTTGATCTGCCGTGCGACAACCCGCGCGGCAAGAACCTCGTGCGGCAACAGGCGCAGGCGCGGCTCAAGCTGTCCCGCGAGCACACCGAACAACTGCTCAAACAGGCCCCGGCGGTGTACGGCACGCAGATCAACGACCTGCTGCTGTCAGCGCTCAGCCGCGCCCTGTGCCGCTGGAGCCAGCAACCGTCGGCGCTGATTCTGCTTGAAGGGCACGGTCGCGAAGACCTCTTCGAATCGATCGACCTGAGCCGCAGCCTCGGCTGGTTCACCAGCATGTTCCCGGTGCGTTTGCGCCCGGACAGTGACGACATCGGCCGGTCGATCATCGATGTGCAGGCGCAACTGGCAGGTGTACCGCAGAAGGGCATCGGCTACGGCGTGCTGCGTCATCTGGCCGGCCCGGACATCTGCGCGCAACTCGCCGGTTTGCCGCAAGCGCGGGTGACGTTCAACTACCTCGGGCAGTTCGACCAGAGCTTCGATGAACAGGCGTTGCTGGTGCCGGCACTGGAAGAAACCGGGGACAACTACAGCCTCAAGGCGAACCTGGGCAACTGGCTGGAAATCGTCGGCCAGGTCTATGACGGGCAACTGGCCTTGCGCTGCATCTACAGCAACCAGCGTTACCGCGCCGGCACCATGGATGCGCTGATGAGCGATTACCAGCGTGAGCTTGAAGCGTTGATCGAGCACTGCATGGCACGGGCGGGTTGATCGCTCTTTTTGTGCGGGCGCTGCCGAGGCGCGCCCGGTTTTTTTGCGGATAAAGGATCTTATCGATGTCGTTGCACCCTGATCTGGAAGCGTTTCTCGACTTGGCTCAAGACAGCCAGGACGCCGGCCTGCCGGCCATGCACCAACTGACCCCGAGCGAGGCCCGCGGCACATTCGAACAGACCACCGCGCAGTTGCGCTGGCCGGCGCCCCAAGACCTTGAAGTCACCGAGATTACAACACTGACCCGGGACGGCGCGGCACTGGCCTTGCGTTTGTATCGGCCCAACGGTGTTACTTCACCGCTGCCGGTGCTGGTGTATTTCCACGGTGGCGGGTTTGTGGTCGGCAGTCTGGATTCCCACGAGGGTGTCTGCCGTGAGTTTTGCCAGCGCACGCCGTGTGCGGTGCTCTCGGTCGGTTATCGGCTGGCACCGGAGCATCGCTTTCCGACGGCGCTGGAGGATGGCGAGGACGCGTTGGCGTGGCTGGCCGAACAGGCTGTGAGCCTGGGCCTGGATTGTTCGCGGGTAGCCTTTGGCGGTGATAGCGCGGGCGCCACGCTGGCGACGGTGCTGGCGATTCAGGCGGTGCGGCAGCCGCACACGGTGGCCATCGCACCCAAGGCGCAGTTGTTGTGTTATCCGGTGACCGACGCTTCGCGAGTGCATGATTCGCGGCTGTTGTTTGGCGAGGGGTATTTGCTGGAGAACGACACGCTGGACTGGTTTTATCAGCACTACGCGCGTGGGCCGGAGGATTATCTGGATTGGCGTTTTTCGCCGTTGCTGGCGGAGGATTTGCGTGGGGTGGCGCCGGCCATTGTGGTATTGGCCGGGTTTGATCCGTTGCTGGATGAGGGGCAGGCTTATGTTGATAAGCTGCGTGGGCAGGGGGTTGAGGTCGAGGTCGAGGTTTGTGGTGGGTTGACTCATGATTTGTTGCGGTTGGGGTCGGTGGTGCCTGGGGTTTTGGAGGTTTATGCGCGGGTTGGTGGGGCGCTTGCGCGGGTTCTGGTTTAGTGTGCATATCCGTTGCTGCGGGGGTTGCTGATTACGGTTCCGCCCTTACGGCGGGTCACTTTTTCCAAACGCCGAAAAAGTAACCAAAAAGGCTTGCTCCTGCGTTCGGCCCTCGCAGGCTCGGGTCCCTTCGCTGCGGGATCGATCCGGGCGCAGCGGCTCCGGTTTGCTTCGCTGCACCTACACTCGCTGTGTACGACTGCGTCGTACGGTCGCTGCGCTCCCACGCCCGGATCAATCCCTCCGCTCAGCCTTCCG
>NZ_QETJ01000041.1:0-35878 GCF_003105095.1 Pseudomonas sp. NDM
TTGAAATCTGTCGAAAAATATCGTCTGGTCAAATCACACCTCGTCTATGGGCGTAGATTACCGCCCTTTAGGGGTGTCCAGAATCATTAAGCCAGATCAGCGGCAGAAATTCTCCTCAACACTCAACTTGGGCTTGCTCGCCACTACCAAGTCTTTCTCACTAATCGACCAATCCTCAACCCCCTCAAGCACCCAACATGCCTGACGAGAGAAGTTGAAGATCTTGATATTGCTGTTACCCGCCCGTTTATCCACAACGTTGACGTGACTGTCATCGACCTCTTCGATCTCGACTCCAGGTGTCTTGCCGGGTGTGATTGCAGCCATCAGCGGATAGGTGAACGTTGTTCCACTAACACCCGAGGTCGAAGGCTCAAAGGTGCTTCGATCCTTCCCAGCTACCGGTTTCAACACCAGCGACTTAACCGTCATTGCGGTGAGACGGCGTTGTGATTCGCTATTGGCGGAAAACGCTGTCAGGAAAGCAGGAAACTCCTCCGAAGGACAAGCGCCGCTGGCCGGCGCCGTCGAAGCGCTCTTGTCGGATGCTAAAGCAGGCACAATCTTGTCCAGATACGCCGAACGCTCTCGGCTCATCCTGGCGATGCAAGAGTTAACGGCGAACACATGCGCCGGCATCCCCGTCTCGATTTCGAATGCCTCCAAAGGGCAGTTCGCATCGCGCAAATTCAACCACGCACGTTGCGACTCTTTGACCTTCGCGGCGTACTCCGCGCCCAATGCCGGATCTGCTCGATAGTCAGACTCAAGCCGCGTCATCAACTGCTTGTAACTGACATTCAACTGCGCATCGGCAGCCTTCTTCGCCGCCTCCGAGCAGGGAACCATTTCCAGGCTTGAGGTGACATGGCTGCAATCGTCCTGTGCATAGGCCGCTGAAGCCGGCAGCAGTACGGCCAGCAGAGTTAAAACAAAACGGTTCACTGTGTTCATCCTTGAGTCATTCAGGTTTTGCGTTTGGTGAATCGGGTGATGCATTGCTTGGAAATATTTATTACCCAAAGACCCGGGAGCGACGCTTTACGTTTTTTTGACAACCTGCGGATCAACGAATCCATCGCCGCAGACAGTTGCAACTCTTCAAACGTGCCGACTTTGGCTTGGTAACGAAAATCGCTCTTATTTTGTAAGTGCCACTGCCATGATTAAGCCAGTGAATAAACGGAACAGATCTGTTTGCCTTCGCAATCTAGACAGAATTCGCATTGCACACCAAACAGATCCGCCCTTTCTTTGAGTTCAGAAGAATTGATCAGAACAGCTTATTTAAAGCAGCCCGATCATATCTTACGAATGAACTGTCAAGCTTTCCAGAAGACACATCGAGATAAAGCGGACTGACTAAATCGCCAGGCGAGTAAACGGAAAATACGTAGTTATCACCAAAGGAATGGCTGACTTTGTCTTTCTTTACAACGCTTTCGGGACGCAAGAACTTTAGGTCATTGGGAGAATGATAGGTTCGAGATAACTTCACCCCACCAAAAGCCGAGTCTTCAACCTCTACCAATACCGGGGGCGTTGCCAACAAAGGCGCTATAACAACCTTGCTAGTCAAGTTTTTCCACTGATCCGAAAATTCAGAAACTGCTTCCTCATACTCTTCAGCTAATGGGCGATCCAAGCCACAAACGGCTTTGTTTATTAGAACTCCATTCTGCTCGTTCCGAATATTTGTATACACGCAATCTATGAGAACATCCGCGCCATGCCTAGTTAACGTAAAATAGGCTTCAAAAGGAGCACGCGACGCCAGATTTTCGTAATGGAGAGCCTTACCTCCATTAAATTCAACCAGTTCCCTAGTTGTTTCGCCTTGACTCCCGACTACGCCTTCTATTGTTTTGCTACCACCTGACCAAGTAACGGTCAGAGACTGGGCGTCAACATCGGCTGAATACACGTCATGCGGCTCGGCGACTGCGAAACCTGCTAGCACGAAAGTTACGACAGCTAAACCTACAGGCAACTTAATATTCATACTTATTTGGTCTCCGGTGCAATTGACGTGGCCTTTAGTATCGCTTCGAATTTCACAGCATAACTAGCAATCAACGCTTTTTGGTCGGAACCGTTGATTACCTTTCGCGCCCCTTCATAGTCCTTGGCACTATTATTTACATAATCGCCAAGTTTTTTCCCTGTAAATATACCTTCTTTCATGCCCCATATCATAATCGGCACAGAATTTTCAAACCCAGCGGCCTCATCGGGACGGGCGACAAAGTCGATTCCGAAATAATCTTTCGCCTTTTGATAGTTCTTCTTCCATGTCAAATGAACGAGACCACGACCCCGATATTTAAAACCGTCCCCTTGTACCGTATTACCGTTGCCGATCGCAGTTTGTCTGCGTGTTGCGGTATCTGCAAGCACAGGGTCATATTTGTCAAAATAGGAAACCGGCCCATACTCCGGGGCAGCGCTAAAATACTCAGCAATCATAAATTGGTAAGCCTCGTGACGCGCCGTCGCGAACATATATGACAATTCATAGACTGTATAAACCTCTTTGGTTTTGTCTAGATATTTATTAATATTTTCTGCGATCTTACGCAAATTGGACTTGGACGCAGCAGAAAACGGAGGCGCATCAACCTGAAACGAAGCATGTTGCTCAGAATACATGGCTACAAACCGCTCGACATCTATAAACTCGGAACGACTCATGAAGTTACTAAGCATTTCAATAGGATGAAAATGCCAAACCAAGTCCGTACTCATGGCGGCCTTGTCTTTCAGATCCTCCCAAAACACATACTTAGTGATTCGTTCTTTTTCGTGTTTCAAGGTTTTCGGAGTGTCTTCTAAAATTAGACCAAGTCGATTCCATTTGGCAGCATCTGCTTCCTCTTTCCATTCCGTAGGATGACGCGCGATCAGCTTGGCCCAGCTCGCTCTTGTCTCTGCAGTTTTCAATGCAACGGCAAGCTCTGCAGGATCAACTTCCTTATCGTCGTTGGTATCCATCTTCAGGAATAGATCTTTGAAGAACTGCGGCATGCTATCCGGATCAAGAAATCCATCTGCCGCTGCGTTTGCTTCCTCAACAATAATGAAGCCAAGTTTCCCCCAGTCGTGCTGCGAAATGATTTCTGTTTCGTTTTTATTTACAAGCCCGGCTAAGGGCGAGCCGTCCTCGATGATGGAAACCTGATAATAGTCCTCGGCGCCTTCTTTGATGGCGCGGGTTTTGTTCAGATCAACGGCATGCGCTTTCTTGAGCGGAGTCAAATTTGTCGCTGGTGCATTTCTTTTCAGATTTGTTCCCGCTAACAAGTGAAGATATTGTTTCCCAACTTTCAATCCCGCGCTATTCTTCAAAAATTCCGCTACATGGGTTTCCGCGGTGAAGATCTCGACATGAACCTGATGCTTGCTTGAAACATTACCGTCCTCTCCAGACAAATTTTCCGTCAGCCCAAGATAGCCAATCGGATCGCCAGCCTTAATCCCTGTACCCGTGAGCTCGACGGAATCAAAACTTGTTGGAATGACATCCCAAGCGACAAATTCATTTTCCACGAATGCCCAAAAACTAGTTATCACCTCACCCGCGCCCGCAAGGTCGCCACTGATTTTCGTGCATTTCGCCATTCGTCGGGTGGCTCCCGACACCGTCAGGTTCAATACATCTTTACTTTCAAACTCAACAACGCTTCCCGGATTAAGCTGCATTGTTCCTTTTCTGGGGCCTGCGGGCTGTCCATTCTGCGGTAAAGCCGGGTCCTGATACAGATCCAGCTTTTTGATAGCAGTACCTTTTACCTTCCCTTGCCAATATTTTGGTTTATTACGCTCGGGAATCAGGTCAGCATGCCATATACGCTTTTGCTGCGAGTTCTTAAATGGCTCACTATTTTTCAGGTAAGCAAACCAGACCACGCTGCCTGACAAGCGTACTTTTTGTGCGTTGTTCTTGACGCTTCCCGAAAGAATCTTACCCTTGGCATAGGTAATATCCCCTGCGGCTTTTTCCTCCAACACTTCAAGTTTGGTCCCGCGGGTCAACTTTCCTGGAGAGGGCCAGCCGGATGCTTCGGGAAAACTATCATAGGCTTTAAAGTCGTCAACCTGCATTGTCACCTTAGGCTTAGGAATTTCCTCCTCCGACAGCGGATAACGCTTATAAGGTAGCAAATGCATATAAAGGCTGAAAAATGTCAGCTTATTTTGCTTGCCCTTGTTTGGCCCATCTTCAGGATTAGGCTCGGATTTATACTCATGGCGTACAAGACAAAAAGAATTGGAATACTTCAGTTTTTTTTCATTTTCACCAAAGGTCGACTCCAAATAATCTTCATTGAGACGATAAGCCACGACCTCGCCGTCGGCCATGCAGCGAATCGGTTCATTCAAAATGCATTGAGGAGCGCTGGCATTGCTGATGTGAATGCCACCGTGCCAGAACTTGTTGCTGCCAAGCAAATAATGCCCGGCACTCTCGTTTTCGAGAGCCTTGTAAATCTCATCCGCATCAGAAAACTGCTTACCGTCAGCTTTTCTGAAGGGATATTGGAAGCTCATCAGCGGAGATGGGCCTGCAGGGGCCGGCGCTGGAGTAGGTGCGGGTGCAGGTTGTGCGCCTCTGAATTGGGGCTTTGGGCGTAAAAACTTTTCAGGCATTGGCCAGTAACCACTACCCGCCCCATATTTGGCAGATTTCGGTCCGTTTGAAGACTGTGAACCGAAGAAATTTCCCCTATCTCGAACAGGCGACCCGGAGATGTCTTCGATGACCCCCGTGTGTCCATGAAAGTTTATCCACAGCGCAATATCGCCAGGCTGTACTTCCGCAAGCGGGATCACATCAAAATAAGTAGTGTCGGTATTCAACCCTGATGTTGTGAGGTAAGGGATCGTATACCCCGCATCCTTCAGCATTCGATACAGAAGCCCGGAGCAGTCGATTTCCTTCCTGCCATCGTTATCATGGTCAGTCTCGCCCTTGAAAGGGCCGTACTCGTAACCAGTGCGATATTGCTGCCTTTGTTCAAGTAGTCCTGTGCTCATCAAAAGCTTCCTGCTTCAAAACATTGAATAGAGTTATCGCTGACGACGCCTCGGGCTGCCAAGCGCTCAACCAAAGCGGTAGCCGTCTTGGGATCGGTTTTCTGAATATTCCGGTAACACGCCATCGCGCGAGGCAAGTCAGCAGCTACGAGGGCTCCCGCTTCGTACACTTCACCTAATCGAATCAGTGCGTTAGTCGAACCTAGACGGGCGGCACGCTCCAATGTCGCTATTGATTCTCTGGGGTTAATACAACCGTGATTTTCGTCATACTCACCTTCGTCGCAATAAAAATCCGCGAGAGTCAAGCCGGCATCCGGGACTTGTTCTGAAGCTTGAATCAACAACGCCAGGATTCTTGAATTCTCCAAGCGTGGCGCTTGTCCAGAAAGACTGATTCCCGCAGCAGCGAATGCTGCTTGCGCCGAACCCTTCCGGGCTCCATCTAAATAGCTATCCAATGCCGCGGCGTACAAATAGATCCCTGATTCGGGAGACGCCTTGTTGACCAACCTGTCGAATATGACGCCTTTTTTGAGTTCCAGCTCACCGGGCGTTAGTTTCTCAGACTGAGTGATCTCTTCCATCACCGCATCGATTGCCCAGTCCTCCACTCGACTCAGAGCCCAGCAATCACTGTGTTTGAAGACGAAAATCTTCAAAAAATGGCCCGCCTCATCTCGGACGACCACCCTGTCAGGCACCTTGGTTTCAATAGTGAGATCCAATTTGGCAGCATTTTCCGGAAGCAGCACCTTCAACTCATCGGCGGAAATCGAGCCCAAGCTCCGTTCGACAACCTTCGGTATTTTCCCATCAGCTATCACGTGAACATGCTTCACAGGAGACGCAATAAACGCTTTCTGTGTCGCTGGCTCAGATGCAAAAACTTTTACGAAATCAGCAAAATTGCCACTTGGGCATTGGGCGGTGCTGGACGAAGAGGCAAAGGCCCCCGAAGTCATCCCCCAGTACAACAAAACAATCGAAAACCACTTCATCTGCCTCACGTACCTGTTTGTTGTCATCACGACACTCATCACTCAGAAAACACAAAAAAAGCCTTCGGCTTAACCTTCTCAGGCACCGCATTCCCCAACGCCTGATCCATCAAACTCCCCGCCTTATCCTTATCCGCCGCCCCCGGCAGCACTGGCGGCTTGATACCAATGCCAGTCCCCGCCCCCGCAGAACCACCCGCATTGATCTTGATCACCGGCCCAACCACCGTCACACCACCGCCATCGAGCTTGATAAAGCTCCCACCCCCAAGAATGGTCAGCTCCGTCCCCGCCTCAATAACAATCTTGTCCCCAGCCTTGAGGTGAATCTCTTTCCCCACGCTGGTCAGTTGCGCAGTCCCAAGCTTCACATGCTGGTTCTGCCCAACCGTGAGGTGATCATCCAGCTTCGCTTCAATCTTGCGATCAGAGATCGTGGTGCGGTGTTCCTCGGCTTTCAGCTCGGTGTAGGTGTTCTTCACCACCGTGTCGTGACGTTCATTGCCGACCCGAATCTTCTGGTCGTGCTCGACGTTCTCATCCCAGTCCCGCTGGGCGTGGATGTAGATCTGCTCCGCACCTTTCTTGTCTTCAATGCGCAGTTCGTTGTACCCACCGCCACCCGGTGAGCTGAGCGTTTTAAACACGCTGCGAGTCTTGTTCGCCGGCAAGGCGTACGGCACCGCGTTTTCCTTGTGGTACAGGCAGCCGGTGACGAGGGGCTGGTCGGGGTCGCCTTCGAGGAAGGTGACGAGGACTTCCATGCCGATGCGCGGGATGCTGATGGCGCCGTAGCGGTCACCGGCCCAGGAGCTGGAGACACGAAGCCAGCAGCTGGTTTTGTCGTCGGCGAGGCCTTCGCGGTCCCAGTGGAACTGGACTTTGATGCGGCCGTATTGGTCGCAGTGGATTTCTTCGCCTTTGGGGCCGGTGACCATGGCGGTCTGGCTGCCGAGCACTCGCGGTTTCGGGTGTTCGAGGGCCGGCCGGTAGAACACGTCCCACGGGGTGGCGAGGAAGCGGTTGCGGTAGCCTTGGTGGAAATCGTCTTTGTTGTCGGTGGTGTCGCTGGTCACGCCTTCTTCGAGGACTTGCGGTTGTTTGCCTTCGTGGAAGATTTCGGTGAGCAGCCACAGGTCGTTCCACTCGCTGCGCGGGTGGTCGGACATTTCCATGAAGTGGCCGCTGACCAGTCTGGTCTGGTCGCCGCGACCTTCGGCCTGGCGGTAGTCGGCGCGGTGGCGTTCGAGGGCGCGCTGGCTGAGGAACTTGCCACGCGCGCGGTCGATGAAGCGGCCGGGGTAGTCGTAGTCTTCGAGATCCGGTTCAGTGCTGTCGCCATCTGGTTTGTACGCGGCCTCCATTTGCAGGCGCGGTTTTTCGAAGTCGTAGTCGCGGCGCGTGGTGCGCGTGGTGCGGGTTTCCAGGCGCAGTTTGAAGGCTTTGATTACCGGCTCGTCCGCGACCATGCCGCTGCCCTGCACGTAGGCGGTTGGCTGCCCTAGGTTCTGGAACACGGTCTGGTCGTCGCCGAACACCAGCAGATGGGCTTTTTCGCTGTGCTGGAAGTGATAGTGGATGCCCTCTTCTTCGCACAGGCGCTGGACAAAGTGCAGGTCGGTTTCGTCGTACTGCACGCAGTAGTCGCGATCCGGGCACGGCTCGCTGAGCTGGAAGCTGTAGGCGTTGCTCTTGATGCCGTGTTCTTCGAGGATCAGCGCGATGATTTTCGGTGCGGACATCTGCTGGTAGATGCGCTGGTTGGTGCGGTGATGCAGGTATTGCAGTTGCGGCACGATCGAGACTTTGTAGCGGGTCAGGCGCTTGCCGGCATCGCCCTGAGCGACGCGGTAGATCTGCCCGTGAATCCCCGAGCCCTGGGGATCGAATGCGAGGAACGCCTGCTTGTGCAGCAGTTGCTCGAGGTCCAGATCCGGGTTTTCGCTGACCAGTTCGAGGTCGAAGCGATACGCCTGGCTGATGCCTTCGGTGCCGGTGAACGACAGCACTTGCAGGTCGCCGACGTAGTCTTCGACCTTGAGGCTGAAGTGGGTTTCGTTAGCTGAGTTGAACATCGTGTGCTCCCTGTTCGAATGTCATCCGTTACGCCCGAAGTCGCAGACGTTGCAGCCAGGACGAAGTGGCGCCCAAGGCGTCACGCAATTGTGCGGCAGTGATGTTGCGCTCTGCCGGGTTGAAGCTCAGCGCGGTCTGCAGCGCTGTCCAGCCGTGTTTCGCTAGGTTTTTCGGTGCGTGCAGTTCGCGCTCCAGGTGCTCGTCGCGAGCCTGGGTCGAGGGCAAGCGGCGGAACGGGTGTTTGCCGCTCGCCAGTTCGTAGATCACGCAGGCCACGCCGTACACGTCCGCGCTGGCCGACAACGGTTGGCCCTCAAGCAGTTCGGGGGCGGCGTAGCCTGGGGTCCAGGCGTTGAAACGCTCGCGGCTCAGGTGCGGCAGACCGGGCAAGGTGCCCTCCTCTGCCTGTCCCAGACCGAAGTCGAACAGGCGCAGGCCGTCTTCGCTGAGCATCACGTTGCTCGGTTTCAGGTCACCGTGCAGCACGCCGCGACGGTGGGCGTAGGCCAACGTGTCGAGCAGCGGCAGGACGATGTCGCGCAGTTCCTTCCACGGCAGGCCCATCGGCCGCTCGCAGAGCAATTTGTCCAGGGTCAGGCCACGCATGTATTCCATGGTGATGAAGGCCCGCTGGCAGTCGGTGTCGACTTCAAAGGTGTGCGCACGCACGACGTTGTCGTGGCGCAGGCGCCGGGTCAGGGCGAACTCGCTGTAGAGCAAGGCACTGGCGTCCGGCGATTCGGCAAATTCTTCGCTGAGGATTTTCAGCGCAATGTAAGGGTCGGGATCGCCGAACTGTTCATGCAGCAGATCCCGCGCCCGGTAAACGGCGCCCATGCCACCGGCCCCGAGCAAGCGCTCGAGGTGGTAGCGACCGGCGAGTACATCCGGCAGCGCACCGATGCTGGCCTTGGTCGGTGCCAGCAACGGTTCGGCCTTGTTGCCCTTGGCGAAAGCGAAGTAGGTCAGGTTGTTGGCCTGGTCTTCGCTGATCAGCAAGTCATCGACGGGCGATTCGAGTTCACTCATTGGCGGATCACCACGGCAGTCAGGTTGTCCCGCGCAGCGCCTCGCAGGGCGCCGTCGAACAAACGTTCCAGCGCCACGTGCGGCGCGCTGAGGCTGAGGGCATTGCCGAGGGCGTCGCTGCTCAGGCCCTGATACAAACCATCGCTGCAGAGCAAAAACACATCGCCCGGATAGACCTCGAGTTCGAGCACATCCAGGGTCAGCGTTTCAGCGGCACCGACGGCTCGGGTCAAGGCCTGAGCCGCCGGGTGCGCTGCCGCCTGTTCGACGCTCATTTGCTGCTCGTCGATCAACTGCTGTTGCAGCGAATGGTCCTTGGACAGCTGATACAAACGCTGCCCACGCCACATGTAGCAACGGCTGTCGCCGGCCCAGATGCAGGCCGCGCGGTTGCCTTCCACCAGCAGCGCGACGACGGTGCTGCCCATGATGCTGTCGTGACGCCCGGCAGTGACGGTCAGCTCTTGCCCCAGTCGCCGGTTCAGCCAGTGCAGGCACTGGCGGATGGCTTTGAGGCGTTCGTCGAAATCCTCGTGTTGCGGCAACTCAGCCAGGCTGGCGACGATCAACTGGCTGGCGATGTCGCCACCCTGATGACCGCCCATGCCGTCCGCGACCACCCACAGCCCATGCTGCGGGGAATCGAGGAAGGCATCTTCGTTGCGCGCCCGCACCTTGCCCGGGTCGGTACGCGCCGCGCTGCGCCAGGGACTGGCCACCAGCATCAGAGCTGCACCGGCATACGGAAGGTGCGCAGCACGCCCATGTCGAACGGGTTCGGCGTGCGCTGGCTGGTCAGCAGATAGTTGGCGCGCAGGCCGCCCACGTCCGCTTTCAGCACCAGCACGTCGCGACCGTTCAGGTACTCGGTCTGCATCAGGTCGAACAGACGGAACAGCGACCATGGGCCGGAGTTCTTCTCGATACCGATCGGACGCCCGGCCATCTTGTCCATGACCAGGCTGGTGCGACCGTCTTCAGCATCGGTCGGCCACTTGAAGGTCATTGGCAGGATCGGGCCGTGACGGTATTCCATGGTCTTGTCGCCGAACTTGAATTCGGAACGGCTGACCGCCGGATCGAGGGTGTACGGCTCGAGCTTGAACTGCACGGTCGGCTCGGCCGGGTTGATCGAGAAGAAGCTCTGGCGAATGGTCTGCGCCGCCGCCATCTGATCGAGGTAGACCTTCGATACCGGGAGGCTGTGACCATCGACGCTGCGCATGCGGTAGTTGCCCGGATCGCCACTGACGAACGGACGCATGTAGCTGTCGAAGAAACGGTCGACGGTACCCTGAGCGCGGAAGAACTCGCGGAAATCGCTGATCGCCACATCGCTGGTGCTGCTGGCGCTGAACGGATAGCGCTTGCTGATGGTTTTGCCATACACGCTGTACAGCTCGTTCTGATAACGGCCGTTCAGGTATTGATAGGCATCGTTGAGCACCAGGCGCCACGAGTCCTCGGCCAGCACGTTGAACCACACGCTGAGCGGACGCGGCAGACGACCGGAGGCATTGCGCAGGTTGGTCAGCGCATCTCGCTGGCCGCTCATGCGCGTCTTGGCCATCTCGAACGCGGCTTGCTCCGGCGTGCTGGAACGGGCCAGACCGGCCAGTTGCAGCTGCAGGTCGTTGAGCGCGCTGAACGCTGGCGTCAGGTCAGCGCCCGGGCCGTTGTTGTCGTCCAGCAAACGATGCAGCGGCTCGAAGCGGCGTTGCAGGGATTTCTTCGCAGTGTCCGGCAGGTTCTTCGCCACGTTCAGCGCCGAAGCCTTGTCGGCAGCAGCCGCGGCGAGTTTGCCGACCTTGCCCAGTTTGCCTTTCTGCCCGGCCAGCGCATCGGCAGCTTCGCCGGCTTCATCGACCGGATCAGCAGCGGCTTCGAAGCGGGTGTTTTCACGCACTTCGGTGAGCAGCGCGAGTACCGGCGAGTTAGCCGAAGTCAGGCCTGCCAGTTGCTCGGCGCCTTCGCCGGCGTCGCTGATCGGTGGCAGTGCGACCTGGCCAACGGCTTCGCTCCAGTAGTTGGCGTAGTCGCGGAAGTACAGCTGCTCAAGCTCGACCATCAGGCGACGCAAGTCCATGTCGCTGATGCCCGCGCCTTCGCCCAGCACCCAGTTGTCACGCAGGATATCGGTGACCAGCGCGGCGCCCTGCACCGAGAAATACTGCTGATAACCCTGTTGGGTGTAGAAACCCGGGATCACGTATTCAGTGCCGATGAACAGCGAGCCTTGCGGGCCGAGGTGTTGGCTGAAACGGTAGTCCGGCAGATTGCGCGCCTGCTCGCGGAGCATGCGATACACCACGTTGGCCAGAGATTCGCTGCGCAGGACCTGACGCGCCTGCGTCACCAACTGATCGTTCAGCGGGTAGATGAACGGCTGCTTGAGCAAGCGCTCAAGGTGAGTATTCAGACCGTTCTGCACAGCGGTGTTGCCGGTGTAGCGCTGCGACCAGTCAGTGGCGACCCAGTCCTTGAGCCACGCCGCGTCGCGACGATCCTTCATGTTCAACATCAGATACGCGCGCAGGCTGTTGAGCAGGCGATCGCGGTCCTTCATATTGGCGCGGATCTGCCCTTCCAGCATGCTCGCCACCCGGGGCAGCAACTGCGCTTCAAGTTCACGCTCGTAGGCGGTTTTCACCACCGGGTTGATCTCTTCGCCCTGATACAGGCCGCCACGTTCGTGGTACGACACGTCGCCCTTGCTCGGGAACACCTGGGTCGCGGCGTAGCTGGTGTCGAGGACTTTCAGCACGCCCATGGCGTCATCGCGCGGCGTTACGGCCGAGCGTTGCTGGGTCCAGTTCTGTGCCAGCGTGCGCAGGTTTTCCAGACGCTCGTAGTTGGCCGAGAAACCACCGGCCCAGAGCATGCCGAACAGGGCCAGTGCCGCCAGTGCACCGACGTACAGCGCGCGCTGGCCCCAATGAATGCGGCTGCGCTCGCGCTTGTCCAGACCGGCCAGATCGGCTTCGGGGAAAATCACCTGGCTGAGCAAGTGGTGGATGAACCGCGACCGGCCGCTGCGCAGAGTCGGCAGCACGCCGGCGTTCATGCCGAGGCTGGCGCCGATGCCGGCGGTGGTCGAATCCATTTCCTGGGTCAGGTGCGGCGCGCTGGTCAGGTAGAAACCGCGCAGTTGCGTGGCACGCTGATAACGGTTGCCGGTGAACGCCATGTCGACGAACAGGCACAGACGCTCGCCGATCTGCCCCAACTGATGCGGGAAATCGAGGATGCGCCCACGGCGCTGAGTATCGCGCTCGGAGTGCATGCGCATGATCACTTGGCTGTTCAAGCGGCGCAGCAACTCTTCGAACTCGTTGCGCAGAACCGCGACGTCGGTGCCGACCTGATCCTTGCGGAAACTGGTGCCGAGCACTTGATCGCTTTCTTCGCGGGTCAGTTGATCGAAGAATTCGTCGAAGCCGAGCAGCTTGTCAGCCTTGCTCAGCACCAGATACACCGGCACGTCGACGTGCAGTTTCTGATGCACATCCTGCAGACGGCTGCGCACCTGGCGGGCCAGCGTGTCGATGTCCTGCTCGCTGCCACCGGTGAGGGTTTCCACCGGAATGGTCACCAGCACGCCGTTCAACGGACGGCCACGACGACGCTTGCGCAGCAGCTCCAGCAGCGTGGTCCAGGCGTTGCCGTCAACTTCCGCGTCCGGCTGAGTCGTGTAGCGCCCGGCGGTGTCGATCAGCACACCGTGGTCGGCAAAATACCAGTCGCAATGACGGGTGCCGAGGGTGTCGCGAGTGAGCTTGCGGTCGATCTTGTTGATCGGGAACTCCAGACCGGAAAAGTCCAGCAGGCTGGTCTTGCCCGAGGCCTGCGGGCCGATCAGCAGGTACCACGGCAAGTCACTGCGCCAGCGCTCGCTGCGACCGCGATACAGGCTCGACGTCTTCAGGGTTTTCAGCGCGTCCTTGAAACGCGCCTTCAACTCTTTCTGCTCTTCGTCGATCAGCTCTTCGCGGCGAATGCGGTCCTGGCCGTCCTCGCTTTCTTCCTCGGCTTTCTTGCGGATACCGGCGCGCCAGCTGACGAAGACCATGGTCAGGCCCCAGATCAGGAACAGCACGCTGATGGTCAGCAGGCGCGAGGTGGCGCTTTCCCAGAACTTGTAATCATCCACCGCCAACAACGGGCCGACGAACCACACCAGCAGCGCTACGAACAGCACCAGCAGCAGAGTCCAGACCCAGGTCTGGCGCAGGAAGGCGCCGACTTTCTTGAAAAACTTTTTCATCACACGTCCCTGTTTTACGGCTGCGCCTGCGGTTGCACCGCGGCTGGATCAAGCGGCTGATAAGGATGCAGAACGGTGTCGCGCTGTTCGCCCAGAACCCAGGCGAAGCCCGAATACATCACCACCAGGCAGACCAGCGTGAACAGCACCACCATCCACGCCGGCACGATGCGTACCAGGTTGCGGCGCTGATCGTTGAGGCCTTCCCAGTGCGGCGACAACTCGCGCGGCACGTCGCCGCGCAACTGACGGATCTGCCGGTACAAGGCGTCGCGGATGCCTTCAAGCTCAAGCATGCCGCGTGCCTGTACGCGGTACTTGCCCTCGAAACCGAGGGACAGGCACAGGTACATCAGTTCGAGCATCGGCAGGTGCTTGACCGGGTTTTTCGACAGCCGATCGAGCAGCTGGAAAAACTTCTCGCCGCCGAAGGTTTCGTTGTGGAAGCTGCTCAGCAGGCTCATCTGTGACCACTCGCTTTCGTTGCCCCACGGGGTGGTCACGACAGCTTCGTCAACCACGGTGCAGAGCACGTAACGCGCGGCCATCACCTGGCTGCTCTCAGCGCCGTTGTGCAGGGCGCGTACTTCGAACAACTTGAGCCCGGCGGTCAGCCGCTCATTGAGCGCGTACAGGTCTTCGCGGGTCTCGCTGTGCTTGAGGCGCACCACTTCCGAAAGCAGGTCGGACGAGGCCGCGACCAGCGAGTTGAGGCTGATATTGAACGCCTCCGCCGGACGCAGGCGCGCGGCGTAGATCATGCGTTCTTCCAGTTGCTCGAAACGCGGCGGCGCGGCGAAGTCGGTCAGCGGACTCGATGCCGGTCCGTGGCCCTGACGGTCGAGCAGGACGGTTTTGTCGTCCTGGTTGTAATCCGTTTCCTTGATCATGTCGGTCAGTTCCTGATGGCCCAGAATTTCAGTTCAAGCTCGGCGAATTCGCCGGACACGTGGAACGCGAAACCGCCGGAGCGCTCGAGTTGTGCCAGGTCTTCGGAACTGAGTTCGAGGATGAAATAGGTTTTGTTCGAGTGGAACGCGATCTGCCGTGGGGCCACCGGCAACGGTTTGACCTTGATCCCCGGCAAGTGCAGGTTGACCAGTTGGCGGATGCGCTCCACCGGGCCGACCTTGAGGTGCTGCGGCAAACGCTGACGCAGTTCTTCGGAGTCGCAGTTGGCACTGGCTGCGAGCACGAACGAGGCCGAGCCGAGCAGTTTGTGGTCGTGCAACGGCGAGACGATGATGCCGTACTGACGCGCCTGCAGGATCAGTTCGATGGCGTGCTGTTCGAGCACCATCGACAGCACCTGACGGATCGCTTCCATCAGTTTGCGGAAGCTTGCGCCCTGATCGGCGTGGGAATAGCGGCTGTCCAGACGCGGGCGTTTGCTCTCGCCGGAGAAGGTCGCCAGATCGCCGAGCATGGTCAGCAGCGTGCGGTACAACTCTTCCGGATGCACCTGCTCAAGCCCGAGGTAATGGCGCAGCAGCAGTTCGGTACGGTTGATCAGTTGCAGCATCATGAAGTCGCCGACTTCAGCGCCGCCGACCTTGCCGTTGGAGCGAATCCGCTCGGCAATGGTGTCGCCGCGGTGGCTGAGCATGCTGATGACTTCTTTCAGGCACGACAGCAGGTAGCTGGAGGCGTGCGCCTGAATGTAGGTCGGGACGAAATCCGGGTCGAGGCTGATGACGCCGTCGGGCGTGGTGTCGAGCACGTCGCAGATCTTCAGCTTCACGTAGGCCTGATCGCTCTGCTGCTCGCCGAGCAGCAGTTTGAAGTCCGGACGCCCGCAGCTGACCTGGCTGGCGGAGTCATCACCGGCGTTGGAGTCGGCGACTTCGGCGTCATACGCGGTGTAGCGCGCGAGCACGTCAGATTGCTCCGGGCGGCGGGCCTCGATGTGGTTGCCGGTGACCAGCGGCAGCGCCAGATAGATCGGCGTGTTGCCGGTGTTCGGCGGCACGTCCAGCGCCAGCGGCTCGGTGTTGCCACCGAGTTCGAACAGGCTGCCGTCCGGCAGAATCCCCGAGGCTTCACTGATCACCAGTTTGCCCATGTTGAGGAACTGCAAGTCGATTTCCAGATTGAGAAAACCCCAGGTGTAGCCACCGAGCAATTGCGTGCGGGTTTTCATCTGGTGATCGTAGTAACGATCGTTGTGCTGGAAGTGCTGCGGGCGCAGCAGCATGCCTTCCTGCCAAATGACTTTATGGGTGTTCATGATCAGTCATCCGCCTTGGCGAGCACTTGTTGGGTGTTGCGGATACCGGCCTGATCGAGGGTCAGATCAGCCTCGGTGAGTTCCAGCGGAGTGATCTGCACGGTGTGGCGCCATTGCGTATCCGGTAGGTCGCGATAGGCCGCGAGGATGCCCACGTAACGGCTGCCCTCCTCCACGCTGAGTTTCAGCTCCACGGTTTCACCCGGGCGCAGTTCGAGTTCTTCGCTGGCTACCAGATCCGGGTTGAGGGATTCCTTGGCGCGCTCGTAGAGGCTGAAGAAATCAGCGTTCTCGAAGGTCACCGGGTGCTTGAGTTCGAACAGGCGCACGACGATCGGCGACGGCCGACCGTTGAGGTCCGGGTTGAGCTGGTCGCTGCCGGTCAGCTTGAGGTTGATCTTGGTCACTTTCGAGTACGGCGACAGCGACGAGCAACCGGCGAGCAGCACCAGCACGGTGAGCGCAGTCAGCGTCTTGAAAAAAGCGGTCGAGCGGCGAGACATGCGCATCATCCTTGGTGGTCGGTGTGGAGGGTGGAGATCAGGCGGATCTGTTCTTCGTAAGCCTGAGCGAAGTCGCGGGCCAGCAGACGCTCGCTCCAGTCATCGTCCTGACGCAGTGCCTGGTGATAGCGGCCGAACGCTCTCCAGCGCCCGCCCGATGTCGCGATCAACGGCTTGTTGTCGCGCTCGAAACGCAAGGTCAGTTGCTCCGGCGAGAAGTGCTCCAGCGTGCCACGCACGGCGGCTCGACTGGCCGTCAGCAGCGCCACTTGATGCGCCTGCAAATCGCGGAATGCGCGGGAGATCGCTTGCTCGGCCGGCAGATGTCCGGGCTTGCTTGGCTGCAACAGAATCTGCAGCGCTTCGCTCGGATCGACGGCGAATTTCAGCGGGTTCTTGTTGGTGCCTTGCACGGTGGTCTGGGCCAGACGCAGCTCGTTTTTCAGCTCCGAGCGGGTACGCAGGCTCTGCTGCAAACCGCCGATGCTCTGGCGCAGCAGGCGCGCTGCGTTCAGCGCCAGCGCTTCACGTTCGTCGTGACTGAGGGCTTTGACGTCGACGCCCAGCGCCGCGCCGAAGTGCTCCCAGAAACCTTCGCTCTGACGCTCGACGGCTTTCGGCGCAGGCGCCGGCTCAGGCTCGACCGGGGCGGCAATCAGCTCCGGGACCATCAGGCTTTCCATGTCGATGCGCGCGTAGTCGGCACGCTGACGGGAATCTTCCGGCTTGGCGGTGGGCGACAGCAGCTCGTCGATTTCCGAGTAGACGCGCTCTTGCTGTTCGAGGGCATTGAGCGGGTCGAGATCAAGGAACGCGTCGTCCGGAATGATGCTGCCAGCGGCGCGCGGACGGCCGACTTCGCCATCGAAGGTCGCCGGGTCACGGACCAGCCGCGCACGGATTTCGAAGTCGCCGAGAATGTAGGTGCTGCCGTGCTCGATGCGCACCGGCTCGCCCTTGTGCAGGCGTGCGCCGCTGCTGCCGTCCTGGACACCGTTGCTGCTGGTGTCGGTGAGGAAGAACGAGCCCTCGCGGTAACTGACAATCGCGTGGTGATTGGACAGGTGACGCTTGCGGTCAGGGATGATCCAGTCACAGTCCTCGCCGCGCCCGATCACGCCACCGGCCTGTTTGAAGGTCCGCTGGCACAACTCGGTGGGCACGAACTGCTTGGTGTTCAGCATTTCGAAAACCAATTCCATGTTTGATGCTCCTTGCGGTCACTTGCCGCGATTGACCGCTTGCGGATCACCCAACGGGCGATAGTCGTTGTCGTTGAATTTGTAATTGCCGCTACAGCCGCCAAGGCCGCATAGAACGACGAGGGTCAGCAGGACAGCGTGCCAGTGACGAACAGACATCAGAGGGTCTCCAGGTGTAGACAAAGCACAAAGCGCCGGCCCTTGCGGGCGGCGCCGTTATTAGCGAATTCATTGTTTTGCGAGGCTCTGAACCGGCGCCTGAAGCCATGCCAGGGAGGAGCGACAACCTCCTGTGGCGAGGGAGCTTGCTCCCGCTGGGCTGCGAAGCGACCCCAAAACCAGCCATCGCGGCGCTTCAGGACAATCGCGTTCACCGAGCTACGACTGCTGTGCAGCCGCGCGGGAGCAAGCTCCCTCGCCACAGGGAAGTTGTTCAGCTCAGGACACTTCTTCAGATCAACCATCGAAGTCTCCCAGATTGATGTTCAAGCGTCCCAGTCGATACAACAGCGTGCGTCGCGGCAGGCCCAGTTCGCGGGCGGCAAGGGTCTGGTTGCCATCGTTCTTGCGCAGGCAATCGAGGAGCAACGTGCGCTCGACCTGCTCCAGGCGTTCGCGCAGATTCAGGCCGCTGTTGTCTTCGGGCATCGGTTCCAGACGCAGGGAAAAATGCTCGGCGAGCAACTCGCCACCCTCGCAGAGCAACACCGCGCGCTCGACCAGTGCCTTGAGTTCGCGAACGTTGCCGGGGAAGGTGTAACTGCACAGATGCTCCAGCGCCGAATCCGACCAGCGCACCGGGTCACGCTGCAAAAACGTGCAGGTCTTCTCGGCGAAATGCCGGGCCAGATCGAGGATGTCGCCTTCGCGCTGACGCAGTGCCGGCAACTCGATCGGGAATTGCGCGAGGCGGTAGTACAAGTCCTCGCGGAACTTGCCTTCGCTGACCAGCACCGCCAGATCACGGTGCGTCGCGGCGATGATGCGCACGTCGATCTTGTGCGTGTCGTTGGAACCCAGCGGACGGATCTCGCCTTCCTGCAGCACGCGCAGAATCTTCGCTTGCAGCGACAACGGCATGTCACCGATTTCATCGAGCAGCAACGTGCCGCCATTGGCCGCGTCGAACAACCCGGCGCGATCGCGATCGGCACCGGTGAAGGCGCCTTTGCGGTAGCCGAACAGCTCGCTTTCGAGCAGGTTCTCCGGAAACGCCGCGCAGTTCTGCACGATGAACGCCTGGGAACGACGCGGGCCGCAATCGTGAATCGCCCGTGCCACCACTTCCTTGCCGGTCCCGGTCTCGCCCCGCAACAGCACGGTGTAAGGGCTGTGCAGAACCTTGCTGATCAGCGAGTAGGTCTGGCGCATCGCCGCACTTTTACCGATCAGGCCATAGCCGCTGATGCTCGGCACACTGCGTGTGGTCGTGGCCGATTCGGCCGGTGGCTGACGCAGGCGTTGCAGCAGATGCAGTTGGCCGAGCACGAACGAACCGAGCTGGCCGAGGGAATCGGCGAAACCCTGCAAGTCAGTGCGACGGCGACTGGCGCAGAGCAGCAAGCCCTCCACCGACTTGTGCTGATTGACCAGCGGCACGCACAACAGCGACTGCCACGGCGTGCTTGCCGCCGGCAGAAAACTGGTTTCGTGCAGGCTGCCGGCGAGGTCGTCGAGGCAGACCACGCGGTTCTGACACAGGGCGAACTGCAGCAGTTGCTCGCCGTTGTAATCGGCCGGCAGGCTCGCCGCCTGACGCGGTTGCAGCGCGCCGTCGAGGCACTCGGCGTTCATGCCCAGGCAGGTGTGGGTGGCGTCGAGCAGATACAGCTGGGTCAATTCGCAACCGCTCAGCTCGGCCAGGCCACGGACGAATTCACCCAGCAGCACAGCACTGTCCGCCGCCCGCGACAGACTGGCGAACTGCGCCAGCAACGCTTCGGCGTAGACCAGTGGCTGCGGCACCTGAGTGAACATCACGCCCACCTCAGACGAACTCGCAGGTCACGCTGGAGTTGCCGTCGAGCGTGGCATGCACACGCTTGAGGCTTTCGCCGGTCGCCATCGCGTCGAGCAGACGATCAGCCACCAGCGGCAGCACGTGCTGATCGAGCAGATGATCGATCAGGCGCGCGCCGCTTTCGCTTTGCGTGCAGCGCTCGGACAGGTGATCGACGAGGTTCTGGCACCAGCTGAATTCCAGCTGACGACGGCTCAGACGCTCGCCGAGACGGCCGAGTTTGATCTCGATCAGCTCGCGCAGCACCGGGCCGCCCACCGGGTAGTACGGCACCACTTTCATCCGCGCCAGCAGCGCCGGTTTGAAGTGCTTGCTGAGCACCGGGCGAATGGTTTCTTCGAGGACTTCGGCGGTCGGCCGTGCGCCGTTTTCGCAAAGGTCGCTGATCTTGTCGCTACCCAGGTTCGAGGTCATCAGGATCAACGTATTGCGGAAGTCGATTTCGCGACCTTCGCCATCGTTGGCCACGCCTTTGTCGAAGATCTGGTAGAACAGGTTGAGCACGTCCGGATCCGCCTTCTCGACTTCATCGAGCAACACCACCGAATACGGCTTCTGGCGCACGGCTTCGGTGAGCATGCCGCCCTCGCCGTAACCGACGTAGCCCGGCGGTGCACCGATCAGGCGCGAGACGGTGTGTTTCTCCTGGAACTCGGACATGTTGATGGTGGTGATGAAACGGTCGCCACCGTACAGCAGATCAGCCAGGGCTAGCGCGGTTTCGGTCTTGCCGACGCCGCTCGGGCCGACCAGCAGGAACACCCCGACCGGTGCATCCGGTTTGTTCAGACCTGCAGCGGTGGCGCGCATCGAGCGATCCAGCGCGTGCACGGCTTGTTCCTGACCGCGAATGCGGGTGCGCAGATCGGTGGCGAAACTGGCGACCTTGGCGTTGTGCTCGCGGGCCAATTGCGCCAGTGGCACACCGGTCCAGGCGCTGATCACTTCGGCAACCAGACGCGGACACACTTCGAAGCTGACCAGACGTTCTTTGACTTGCGCGGCAGTCAACGCGGCGTGGGTTTCATGCAGCTGGGCTTCCAGCGCTTCGACGCTCTGGCCTTCTTCAACCTCGGCGACCACGGTTTCAATCACCGTGCCTTCGGCATCTTCTTCCACGCTGACGGTCGGCTCGACGGCTGCGGCTTCGCGGGCCTTGGCCAGTTGCTGACGCAGTTCCAGCAGACGCTCGGCCAGTTCTTTCTGTTCGGTCCAGAGAGTTTCCAGCGCGACCATTTCCTCTTCGGCTTCGTCCAGACGCGCTTCCAGTGCCTCCAGCGCTTCGTGGTCGATCAGCAGACCTGCCTCGGCATCGCGGCGCAGGGCCTGACGCTGACGGCCGCCTTCAGCCAGTTCGCCACGCAGGCGCTCCAGACTTTCCGGGGCCGCAGCGAGGCTGATGCGCACGCGGGCGCACGCGGTGTCGAGGACGTCTACAGCCTTGTCCGGCAGTTGCCGACCGGCCAGGTAACGCGCGGACAATTCAGCAGCGGACACCACCGCGTCATCGCGCAGGTAGATGCCGTGGCTCTTCTCGTAGACCTGGGCCAGACCACGCAGAATGGTCACTGCTTCGCTGACGGTCGGTTCGTGCAATTGCACGGGCTGGAAACGGCGGGCCAGCGCCGGGTCTTTCTCGAAGTATTTCTTGTACTCGGCCCAGGTGGTCGCGGCGATGGTGCGCAGTTCGCCACGGGCCAGCGCCGGTTTCAGCAGGTTGGCCGCGTCTGAGCCGCCAGCATTGCCGCCCGCGCCGATCAAAGTGTGGGCTTCGTCGATGAACAGAATGATCGGTTTTGGCGAGGCTTTGACCTCATCAATCACGCCTTTCAGACGACGCTCGAATTCACCTTTGACGCTGGCGCCGGCCTGCAACAGGCCCATATCCAGCGACAGCAATTCAACGCCTTTGAGCACCTGCGGCACTTCACCAGCAGCGATGCGCGAGGCGAGACCTTCGACGATGGCGGTCTTGCCGACACCGGCCTCACCGACGACGATCGGGTTGTTCTTGCGGCGACGGGCGAGGATGTCGACCATCTGCCGAATCGCGCCGTCACGGCACAGCACCGGGTCGAGCTTGCCGTCGCGGGCCTGCTGGGTCAGGTTGTGGGTGAAGCGCTGCAACAGCGATTCGCCCTGCGCCGCCGGTTTGCCATTGGCCGCCGGTTGCTCCTGTTGCGACAGGGCAAATTCTTTCAGGCGATCAATGTTCAGTTTGGCGAGCAGCGGTTGATAGCGGCTGCCGGCGTAACGCATCGGGTTGCGCAGCAACGCCAGGATCAGCGCGGCGTCTTCGACTTGGGTCTGGCCCAGTTCGAGATTGGCCACCAGCAGTGCATCTTGCAGCCACTGCACCAGCTCCGGGGCGAACACCGGGTTGCGCGAAGCGCTGTGTTCGACTCGCGATTGCAATGCAGCGGTCAGTTCACCGGCGTCGACGTCAGCATCTTGCAACGCGCGCGACAGCAAGCCGTTCGGGCGCTCGAGCAAGCCCAGCAGCAAGTCTTCGACGAGGATCTTGCTGCCGCCCCGGGCGACGCAACGCTCGGCCGAACGCTCCAGATCACGACGGGTTTCGGCGTCCAGCGCCTGGATGAGTTGTTGCAGGTCTACGTTGATCATGGCTCACGTCCTTAATGAATTTTGCTGCCCAGGGTCACCACGCCGTCCGCTTTTTCGCGGCCCAGCCAACTGGTCCAACCGAGGCGACAGGCGTTCTGCTCACCGATGC
The DNA here is from genome assembly GCF_003105095.1 of Pseudomonas sp. NDM. Classification (NCBI taxonomy): domain Bacteria; kingdom Pseudomonadati; phylum Pseudomonadota; class Gammaproteobacteria; order Pseudomonadales; family Pseudomonadaceae; genus Pseudomonas; species Pseudomonas sp. NDM. The sequence goes on from NZ_QETJ01000041.1 coordinate 22,091, forward strand.
GCAGTTCGCGGATTTCTTCCTGGCGCAGAACCAGGCGAATGTCGTAGTCGAGCGGGTCACGCAGGGTGAACCGCACCAGCGCGCAGAGCGGCTGGTAGCCGAAACCGATCGGCAGGAATTCATGGAATCGCTGCCAGTCGAGTTCGGTGATGTGAATGCGGAATTTGCCGCTGCGATCGCGCACGTGCTCGCCCAGCACCAGGTCTTCGCCGAGTACGCTGTTGGCGCGGCCCAAACGATTGCGCTGCTCGTCGAGAATTTCCACGCGGCGCTCGATGCACTGCTCGATGACCAGGTCTTCGTGCTTGAAGTAGTAACGCAGCACGGCTTCGATCAGCGCCGCCGAGTGTGCCCGCAAACTGAGCAGGCCGAGGTACGGCAGCAGGCGTTTCCAGTTGAGTTCCTTGGCCTTGCGGATCTCGTCGCCGCCCAGTCCGATCAGCGCAAAAAGTTGCGCCGAGAACGGGTCGATCGCGCCGCTCTGGAAGCTCGCGCGGTAACGGTACTTGCGCCAGATCGGCAGCATCAGCCGTTGCAGGCGATGGTGGAACAGGTCGAGAAAATTGCGCGTCGGGTTGCCGTCTTCGCTGTCGCCCAGAGCCTGTTCGCCGTAGAACGCCGGCAGCGGCGAACCGGAGCCGACCAGACCGATCAGGTTGAAACGCATGCGCGCGCGCATCTTGCCGTGTTCTTCGAAAAACTCCACGCGATCAACGTCGCTGCGCGGAAAACCCAGGCTCGGGTTGGCCTGGAACTCGACCTGGTCGTACAGATCGTCTTCGCTCAGATGCGGGTGTGCCTCGCGCAGCCGGTCGATCACCAGCAGCACGGCCTGAAACAGCGAGTACTCGCGTATTACCTTGGTCAGCCCGCTTAAAGCAGGGGCTGCAGGCCCATACGTGGTGTCCATTGGTACACCTCTCCCTGTGTGCTTTTTACCCGCAGCTCATGGAATGAATTGAGACTGGCGTAAAGCGCGAAAAACTCGTTGAGAACCGAAGCGAAGACGAACAGGTCGCCTTCGCCGATATAGCCTTCCGGGTCGATGGTCAGTTCGGTGCGCAAACCGCGCACCGGCAGACCGCGATGCAGTCGGTCGACGTGGTGATGCTTGATGTGCTTGAGGCCGCCGAGCAGGCGTTTGCTGACCTTTTCCGCGTGCTGGTCGTAGTAGCGCGGCAGGTCGTAGGTTTCCAGAATCACCTTCAACGCATTGACGTCCGCCAACGACAGATAGTTAAGCGACATGTTGCTGATCAGCTTCCACAGGAAGTCGCGGTTCAGCGGCGGTGCGAAGCTCGGAGTGGCCGGGGTGATGTTGCGGAAATTGAGGAATTCCGGGGTCTGCTCGCTGGCCATGCAGATGTCGCCGAGCTTGAGCTTTTTCGGCAGGTTCTGGTTGGTGCACATCAGCTCGATCGACAGGGTTTCATGGGCTTCGGTGTGGCGGATGCCGAAGCTCAGGTAAGTGTCGAGGCCGTCATGCAACAAGGACGAGCGCTGGCGAATGCTGTAATGCGGACGGCTGTTGGGCACGTCGAAACTCGGGTCGTGCTCGAAGGATTCGAACGGCACGTATTCCTGATAACCGAGGCCGCCGGGCTTCCAGCCAGTGACGGTTTCCACCGAGAACACACCGCAGTTTTCCAGGTCGTATTCCGCCGGCAGCAACAGGTATTCGTCCTGCTTGCCGTCGAGACGGATCGGCAGTGCGTCGTGCTCGAACAGATTGACGATCGGCGTGCAGAACAGCTTCACGTTATCGAGGGTCGGACGCATGCGCATGATGCCGCTCTTGCGAATGTCGAAACGCAATTCGAGGCCGCGCATCTGCTTGAGCGTGTCTTCCGGCAGCGCCTTGAGAATGTCCAGACCGTTGACGTCGACGAACAGGAACTTGTCCTGGAAGGCGAAGTATTCCTGCAGGTAGCGATAGCCACGGAAGGTGTTCAGCGGATACGGGATCAACGCTTCTTCTTCGGCAAAGCCCACCGGTTTCACCCGGTCACCGGGAATCTTGAACGCCATCGGCTTGCCGCTGACGCCATCAATCGCCTTGCCGGCGCCGTCGAGCGGGATCAGCTCGATGCCGTCGAGGTTGCGCAGCAGGCTCAGATAAAGCATCTGGCTGATGTAGCGCTCGCCGGCGAAGTGCAGGCGCAATTTGCTCAGCTCCAGTTCACCGAGATGGCCGTCGGCGCTCATTTCCAGACGCAGGCTGAGCAGCGAGCCGTCGCCTTTCACCGAATAATTCAGCGCAGCCAGATCCAGTGGCAGCACTTCGGTCGGGTAGCAGGTGCGGAAGCGGCAGCGCACGTCATCGATCGGCTTGCTCTCGATCGGCGTATCGCGCTCAACCAGCAGCGCCGGGCCGGAACGCTTGAGCGGATCAAACTGCAGAATGCTGAACGCCGGCAGCGGGCGCATGTAGTTCGGCCACAGCAGCTGCATCAGCGAATGGCTGAGCTCCGGCAGCTCGTCATCGAGCTTCTGCCGCAGGCGCCCGGTGAGAAACGCAAAGCCTTCGAGCAACCGCTCCACATCCGGATCCCGCCCGGCCTGCCCCAGATACGGCGCCAACGCCGGACTACGCTCGGCGAAACGGCGACCGAGTTGGCGCAGTGCGGTGAGTTCGCTTTGGTAGTAGTGGTTAAAGGACACGGGGTACCTGCCTGGTAATGGAGCTCATGGAATTACCGACCTGTGAATTACGTTCAACGCCCGACTTGGTCATTGGATTGCACCTGCAGGCCGACTTGGCTGAATGCGACCTGTGATGTTTCGCAAAGCCCAGCGCAACTCGATGACTTGAGTGGTGAGGATCGCCAGCAACGTGACGCAACCTTGGGCCACGCCGTAGAACAGGGCTCTTAACGGGTTGTCGGGTAGCATCCAGAGCAGGATGAAGCCCACCATCAGAAAAAGGATGACCAGCTTGGCAACCAGATTTGGAGTCAGCGCAACGATCAGATTGACGCCCAGAAAAATGTAAAACAGTGAGTAAGTCGCAATTCCGATGGCGACGCCATGGGAGGTAAATCCGCCGTTAAAAAGCTTGTAAGCATGCACAACCGCGTAATTCAAAAATGCATAAGCCACGCATCCGAGGGCGTGGGTTAATAAACATAGGTCGAGACGGACGTAGCTGTTCATACTGCTATCAGTTTTCCAGAATCTCGTAGGGTGTATTACTGATGAAAATATTCAGCCAGCTTTCTTCCCATTGCGGCATGGAAATTACAAAAGCCTTATCTTTCTTTTCGAAGGAGATCCAAGTAATTCCAACCTCAGCATCATCTTCAAATGTACGCATATCCAATGACTGAGTATCATACAGCGGGGTTCGATATACCTTTTCTGGCTCTTTTGAATCGATAACTCTTAAATACGCCATACCACCAAGCATGAAGATCCTGCCGACACGTACATTCTCAATTGTGTAGCGGCCCGAGGGACTAGCTGTAGTTGTACTTGCAGGATAATCCAGCATTGCGTTCAAGCAATAAACGAGCAATGCAATAAACACCAAGAGCAAACTGATAGGCACTAGCCATTTCTTTTTAAGCGTAGTCATTTTTTCGCCACACCCAGTTCGACAGCGGATTGTACACGAGTAAAAATGCGCATCATTTATTCCAAACATTAATAACTGTCACGGGAACGTTTTGATATTGAACATCAGACAAAACCTGGAAATCACCGCCTTTTTTAAATTCCATCCGATATTTTACAAAGTGAGAATTTGTAATATAGAAATAACGCGAGCTTTCTATTTCCCTAAACATCGCCTGAGAATCTTCCGCACTGATATAGGGGTTTGAAGCGATGTCTGACTTCATCTGCGCTGCACCGGTATTTGCGGTGGCCGCATAGGCAGGGTTGGCTATACCATCAAAGTTCCAGAACCCCAATGGCTGACTGAAATTGTCATCCGGTGAGTCATTGAAGTCATACGCGTCCTCAGCATAAAACCCAATTCGCTCCACAAACAGCTGAATGCTATCTACGGAAATCACCAGTTTTCCTTCTGGAAATACGCGGACATTAAAGTTTGCCAGCGCAGCTCGCAACTCATCAGTCTTGTCTATCAGGCCAAATTTAACTGCTCGACTATTACTGTATCCAAACTCTTCAACCTTCCTGGCGCTCGCAAACTTAAAAGGATAGACACCCGGCGCCGAGCCAAGATACTTATCTTTAATCTTCTTGCTTATATTATTACGACCTGCAGTATTATCCCAAGCAGACTTAAGCTCTTCAATGACAGCTTTCGCAGGTTCAAACTGCATCAACCAGTCCATTTTTACGATAGTGTCATTCACGTAGGCGATGTCAGCAAGAGCAATATGGTCTTTGACCTCTTTACTCATCGCACCATCGGCGGTTGGCCATGGCGCGCCATCAAACCAGTGGCGCATAAGCTTCGCAGCAACTGGCCATTTCATCTTATCCATCGCATCAGGTATATCTGTGATTTTGAATTGACGGACAGCTGCAGACTTACCAGTTTGGTTACTGGCCGGCGTCAGACTTGATGCTATTTTCGTATCCGCCATAACAAAATCCTTTTATCCAATTACGACTTCAGATTGCTGTTCAATAGTCAACTCATAGGACTCCGCTATAGAGGACGAGATTTTTTGCGTCTTCCCGTCGGCTCCCGTGACCCCACTGATAACTTTCCCCGAGGCTGTTTTGAAGCTGTATGCCACTCCCGCCAGTGGCTTCCCAGAGTCCTGACAATTGATGACGTAGTGCTCGTTAAACGGCCATTTGATCTCCACCGGCAACGGCGGAACAAACGGCGCTGGCGAATGCGAATTGCCAATAATCACCGTCCCGGACCCAGCCGTAACCTTGTTGCCATGGGTCCCCACCGAATCAACCGTGGCGGCCGGTTTGCCGTTGATCAAAACGGTAGTGGCAAGGTCGCCGACCAGCGCACCACCACACGCCGAGGCATCGCCTTGGCGGGCGGCCGCGAGGCCGTCGAAGAATACGTCGCCGGAACCGGCGGCGATCGGGTTGGTGCCGTGGCCGGGGAGCGGGCAAGCGGTGGGGTCGGATACGCGTGCTGCGGGTTTGCCAGACATCGGGGATCTCCTTAAGTGACCTTGACTTGACCGCTGCCATCCAGGCGCGCGGAAAAACTGACCTGACGCTTGAAACCCTCGACTTCCAGCAGGCCTTCGATACTGAAGGCCAGGCGCAGTTGATCGTGGTCACGCGGCAGGGAAATGACACGCACATTGCTCAGGCGTGGCTCGTAGGCTTCGATGAAGTTTTCGATAGCCAGACGGGCCTGACTCAGGGAGTCGTGCAGGCTCAGACGCATGTCATTGAGATCGGGCAACCCGTAGTCGGCGAGCGTTTGCACGCTGCCGGCCCGGGTGCTGAGCATTTTGGCCAGATGGGCAGCCACTGACGCCATGGCACAAGCCTCAAGGCTGTTGCCCTTGCGTAGTTGTGCGTCGCCATTGAGGCGTTCGAACAGGCTGCCGTATCCGTCCATGAGTCGCTCTTACTCTTTGTCCAGCTTGCCAACCAGCGACAGGGTGAAATCGGCACCCATGTACTTGAAGTGCGGACGCACGTTCAAGCTCACGCGGTACCAGCCCGGCTCGCCTTCAACGTCGCTGACGATCACTTGCGCAGCGCGCAGCGGACGACGGCCACGCACTTCGGCGCTCGGGTTTTCCTGGTCGGCAACGTACTGACGGATCCACTTGTTCAGTTCCAGCTCGAGGTCGGTACGCTCTTTCCACGAACCGAGTTGCTCGCGCTGCAGCACTTTCAAGTAGTGAGCCAGGCGGTTGACGATCATCATGTACGGCAGTTGGGTGCCGAGCTTGTAGTTCAGCTCTGCCGCCTTGCCTTCTGCGCTGATGCCGAAGAACTTCGGCTTCTGCACCGAGCTTGCGGAGAAGAACGCCGCGTTGTCGGAGCCTTTGCGCATGGTCAGGGAGATGAAGCCTTCCTCGGCCAGTTCGTATTCACGACGGTCGGAAACCAGTACTTCGGTAGGAATCTTGGTTTCGATTTCACCCATGCTTTCGAAGTGGTGCAGAGGCAGATCCTCAACCGCGCCACCGCTCTGCGGGCCGATGATGTTCGGGCACCAGCGGAATTTGGCGAAGCTGTCGGTCAGCTTGGTACCGAACGCGTAGGCCGTGTTGCCCCACAGGTAGTGCTCGTGGCTGTTGGCAACGGTTTCCTTGTACACGAACGATTTGACCGGGTTTTCTTCCGGATCGTACGGGTTACGCAGCAGGAAACGCGGCACGGTCAGGCCAACGTAACGGGAGTCTTCCGAGGTACGGAAGCTCTGCCATTTGGCGAATTGCGGGCCTTCGAAGTGGTCTTTCAGATCTTTCAGATCCGGCAGGCCGGTGAAGCTTTCCAGGCCGAAGAATTTCGGGCCGGCGGCAGCGATGAACGGCGCGTGGGACATGCACGAAACGCTGGCCACGTACTGCATCAGCTTGACGTCTGGCGAGCTTGGCGACATGTAGTAGTTGGCGATGATCGCGCCCACCGGCTGACCACCGAACTGGCCGTATTCAGCGGTGTAGATGTGCTTGTACAGGCCCGACTGCATGACTTCCGGCGAATCTTCGAAATCGTCCAGCAGGTCTTCTTTCGAGACGTTGAGGATTTCGATTTTGATGTTTTCGCGGAAGTTGGTGCGGTCGACCAGCAACTGCAGGCCACGCCACGAGGATTCCAGCGCCTGGAAATCCGGGTGGTGCAGGATCTCGTCCATCTGACGGCTGAGCTTGGCATCGATCTCGGCGATCATGCGGTCAACCATGGCCTTCTTGACCGGCTCACCGTTGTTCTGCGGCTTGAGCAGCTCTTCGATGAACGCCGACACGCCGCGTTTGGCGATGTCGTAGGCTTCGTCGTCCGGAGTCAGACGGGTTTCGGCGATGATGCTGTCGAGAATGCTGTATTCGCCGCTGGCGGCGCTCTTCTCTTGTGCTGCGCTAGTGCTCATTGTGTTGGCTTCCTTGGCTACTGGAGTCTCAGGCGTCCGGGGCTGCGGCGTTCAGGCCCAGCTCACCGAGTACGCTACCGCGGGATTCGTCGTCGGCGAGCACGCCTTCGATCGCTTTACGGAACGCAGGTGCGTTACCCAGCGGGCCTTTGAGGGCCACCAGCGCATCGCGCAGTTCCATCAGTTTTTTCAGCTCAGGCACTTGCTCGACCAGGCTGGCCGGGTTGAAGTCCTTCATCGAATTGACGCGCAGTTGCACGCCCAGCTCTTCAGTGCTGCCTTCTTCCTGCAGACGGTTCGGCACGTTCATCGTCAGGCTGAGCTCTTGCTTGGCCAGCACTTCGTCGAAGGTCATCTTGTCGATGCTGATCGGCTTGCGATCTTCGATCTTGCGCTCGTCCTTGCGGTGGGTGTAGTCACCGATTGCCAGCAGTTTCAGCGGCAGTTCAATCTCTTCCTGAGCACCGCCGGTGGCGGGTTTGAAGGTGACGTTGATGCGTTCCTTGGGGGCTACCGAGCCTTCTTTGGCCATGGCTTTTCTCCTTGCGGTTGTGGCCCTGGGGCCTATTCGAGTACCACTTCGAGGTCGAGGTGGCACAGCCTGCGATAAATCTCTTCCTTGCGTTCACGTACGGCATGGTTCTGCGGCAACAACTCGCAGCAACTGTGCAGCAGGTGCAGCACTTGCAACGCAAGCTCCGGCTCCCAGGCGTGCAGGCCTGAGTCCAGTAATGTCTGATCGAGGGTTTCGAGCTGGTTCTTGGCCAGTTCGTATTTCTTGGCCAGGAAGCACAGCCGCGCGAGGGCGAACTGCCAGAAAAAGCGTTCGCGCCCGCCGAAGGCTGATTGCAGACCCTGCTTGAGAATCTGCACGGCGGGTTTCAAACCTTCCTTGCGCAGGATCGGCTGGACGTCCTCGAGGGCTTTTTCCCAGGCCGGCTGGGTTTCGACGTTTTCGCTTTCGACCTTGCGCGGTGCGCTGGCGCTTTGCAGGTGCGGCATGACGTTGGCGGCGATCCACGCCCGGGTGGACGGATCGGCAAACGGCGCGCCGTCATGGAAGCGCAACTCGATGATGCCCGGCAGGCGCTGAATCAAAAGCGCGAAGTGGATTTCCACTTCGCGCATGGCCAGCTCGGCGTTGAGGTTCTGCAGACATTCCCAGACCATCCTCTGGCCATCGAACCAGAACGGCGCCTTCGCCAGGCTCGCCTCCAGTTCCACCAGCAGGTCGGCGTATTTACCCTGATCGAAGCGGTCCTGATAGAGCTTGAGCTTTTCCAGCGGCAGGCCGCGCAGTACGGTGATCTGCTCGGCGTTGCGCTCGGGCACCGCATCAATGGTCATCCACAGCAGCGTACGGTTCAGGCGCAGGGCGCGCAGGTCGGTGGCCTTCTGCTTGAGCCACCAGGCGCACAACGGACGGGCGCTTTCCTGCTGCGCGCGCAGGGCTTTGTGCGCATCGCGTTCGTTGTCGATCGGCGCACCGGGGGCGAGCAATTGACTCGCGGCCTGCTTGACCTGCGCCACCGCCGCACCCACCACGCCGGGGGCCGGCTGGTTGTCGGCTGCGCGCTGGATCATGGTTTTCAGGCGACGGGAGATCGGCAGCAGCAGCGGCGCGTCATCGCCCAGATGTTCGGTGCAGGCAGCCTCGAGGCCGGCCAGGTGCTCAGAGAGCTGCCGGAACATCGGCAACTGCTCTTTGATCGCAATGTTTTCGGTGATGACCTGCTCGAGACGCGGCACCAGCCAGCCGATCGCGGCGGCACGGGTGCGGGGTTTGAGCGGGTGGACGTCGGCCCAGTGATTTTCCGACAGATGGTGCAGCAGACCGAGGCCGGCGAGCAGCCCCGGAAAGGATTCGCGCTGATACAGCGACCACGTCAGCCAAGCGCCGACACGCAGATCCTTGGATTGGGTACGCAGCAGGTTTTCGCTGTTTTCGCGGATTTTCAGCCAGTCGATCTGCCCGCTTTCGTGCATCGACGAAGCTTTGGCCAGCTCACTTTCCAGCGCCTCGAATTCGCTCGAGAAACGAACGTCTTCGCCCGCGAAATTCTCTTTGGAAACAGAGACTTTTGCGAGTTCGAGGTAATGGGCGGAAAGTTTGCTTGAGTAGGACATCCATGGCCTTTAGTAAGGATTACAGTCAGACGCGCGAATGGAGTTCAGCAACGCGGGACAGTATCGAAGAGCAGTGAAGCGACTCATCCAATTGAGATGTGCTCTTTCAAGTGGGCGCATCGTAATCACTATGATGGCCACTAGCAAGCATCTGATTAAACAACAAGACGAAGTGTTCAGTGGGCTCTGTAGGAGATCGCCCTATATGTCACAGGGGTTTCCCTGAGGCCGCTTATTAATCAGCGCATTTTCCCTGCTCCCGCCAAACCATTGACCCAGAGCCTCCCGCGGTAGCCGGGCGAGTTTACCGGACGCTCGCATCCTCGAGCGGCGTGCAGCATGCCAAATTCAAAAAAAAATAGAAGTAGGACACTTCCGAATGACTAACGGCATATTTCAACCAATCGTTCGCGACAACGAGCAGTTCAAAAAGTGCCATCACAATGATGGCATCTTGCTTATTGAAACTTCATTCTGCAACAAATACGCCCTCGCATTGCAACGTCGATAGTTATCGGTGCGGCTTTTTTATAAGCTATCGCACTTAATGGCGGGAAATACTCTGATAAAAGACAGGGATAATTCTTACAAAGATTCATATCTTGCAGGGGATTGGCTCCGGAGCCGGGCACAAGCAAATCCCCCCCTCATGAAACGCAGGTCAGGAGCTTTAACTCATGGAATTGAAACCTCTGTTTTTCGCAGCGCTCATGTGGCTGCCCATCACCCAGGCGTCAGCGCAAACCCCACCATTGGACGGCCATTATTATCTGACCGGCGCAATGGAAATGGGCGCTGAGTTGCTATTGCGCAAGGACGGGACGTTTGACGCGGGTATGGCGTATGGCAGTGCCGATGGTTTTGCCAAAGGCACCTGGAAAGTAGAGAACCAGACAGTGTGGCTGAAAAGCCAGACCAAACCCGCTTCCGACAGTGATCTGGGCGGGCTGTTCCAGGACCTGCAATTGGCGATCGAACCAAACTGTCTGGCCGTGGATTTCGGCAACGGCAAGGCTTGCTTCCGCCGCCAGTAAGTCATCAGGCAACCACAAAAAATGGGCACCCGACCGCAATCGGTGTGCCCATTTTTTGCGGTTCTCCCCGTTATTCAGGGAAGTACGCCGCCATCAAGGATTGACGCTGTCTTTCAACGATTTGCCTGGCTTGAACGCAACGGTGTTGCTGGCCTTGATCTTGACCGGTTCGCCGGTTTGCGGATTTTTGCCGGTGCGGGCGCCGCGGTGGCGTTGCAGGAAGGTGCCGAAGCCGACCAGCGTCACGCTGTCCTTGCGGTGCAGGGCGCCGGTGATTTCTTCGAGGACGGCGTTGAGGACGCGGTTGGCCTGTTCTTTGGTCAGGTCTGCCTTTTCGGCGATTGCAGCGGCGAGTTCTGGTTTACGCATTAGTGAAGCCCCTTTGACGGTTTTTTGTTGTTATGTCCGTGCTGTTCTCGTTGGAACAGCGCCCAAGGCGCCGCAGGCTCTACTCTGCGGCAGACGGGAGTGAGAATGGCACGCCGCCAACGGCGGCGCCAGTCTCCCCAAGAGCTTTGTCGGGGCAAAAGAGCGGTGATTACGACAGAACGACCGGCATTTACGCCAGCAGCGGCGGCAGCTGTTTGTTCAAGGCCAGTTTTTCCATGACGGCCGCCCCAGTCAGGGCGTATCCGAGCAACCGACCGTCGGCACTGTGGCATAGCGCTTTGATGTCGGCGCCCTGCCCTTCGACGCTCCATACACCCTCGCTGCCCCGTGGCGGCGGCGACACCACCAGCGGGCATACCGGGGTTTTCACGGTGATCGGCATCGGCCCGTAACTGACCGCGGTCGGGTTTCCGGCGAGGGTTTGCGCCAGCGCCCGAGCGCAACTCATCAGCGGCATCACGTAGAGCAGATTGAGCCCGTCGACTTCGGCGCAGTCGCCCAAGGCGTAGATGTTGGCGTGGGACGTCTTCAGGTAACGATCGACCATCACACCACGATTGATCTGCACGCCGGCAGCCGCCGCCAGATCGATCCGTGGGCGCAGGCCGATCGCCGAGACGACCACATCGCACGGGATGATCTGGCCGTCGGACAGGTGTGCTTCCAGGCCATCGGCGACTTTCTCCAGCCGGGTCAGCACCGGGCCGAGATGAAACTTCGCTCCGATACTTTCCAGCCCGGCCTGCACGGCGGCCGCAGCGGCGGGATGCAAGAGCATCGGCATGACCTGCTCGCACGGCGCGACCAATTGCACCTCGTAGCCGCCAAGGATCAGGTCATTGGCAAATTCGCAGCCAATCAGCCCGGCCCCCAGCAACAACACCCGACGCTTGCCCGCCGCGGCGGCACGAAAGCGCGCGTAGTCTTCGAGATCGTTGATCGGAAACACCAGATCGCTGCCGTCGCCTTCGATCGGTACGCGCACGGTTTCCGCACCCCAGGCAAGGACCAGGTCGCGATAGGGCACGGCTTCTTCGCCGATCCACAAGCGTTTATGGCCGGCGTCGATGCCGCTGATGCGCGTGTGGGTGCGCACTTCGGCCTTCAACTGCTCGGCCATGGCGCCGGGTTCGGCCATGCTCAGGCCGTCGGCGTCCTTGTTCTTGCCGAAACCGGTGGAGAGCATCGGCTTGGAGTAAGAGCGGCCGTCATCGGCGGTGATCAGCAACAGCGGGGTTTCGCTGTCGAGCTTGCGAAACTCCCGGGCCAGGTTATAGCCCGCAAGCCCGGTGCCGATGATGACGACTGGTGCGCTCATGCCTTACTCCTTGTGTGTTTTCAGTTGATTTCGATCATTTCGAAGTCCATTTTGCCGACGCCGCAGTCGGGGCACAGCCAGTCTGCCGGTACGTCTTCCCAGCGGGTGCCCGCCGCGATGCCGTCATCCGGCCAGCCATCGGCTTCGTTATAGATCAGGCCACAGACGATACATTGCCACTTCTTCATTCAGGTACTTCCTCAGGGTTCAGGCGTAGTGCCGGCGCGGATGGTCGATGGGTGCTGCGCTGCCATCCGGCTCAGGGCGTTTTGTACTGAGGGTGCCGGGCAGATGCAAGCCTGTTCGGCGCAACGGCGGCCGGCGCCACTCGATCTTGTCGCCCGCCATGGTAAGCTCGCCGCCTCATTTGCGGCCAATAATGACTCATTGTGCAACATTCAAATGCCTGCCTCGCCCCGCTCTGGCTGAGCCAGAACCGCCTGACGCCCCGCCCCGATCCGCTGACCCTCGACTGGCTGTTCGACGAAGGTTCGCTGACCCGCCGTCTGACCCGTTTGTCCGAGGATGGCTTCAGCGTGTCGCCGTTGTTCGAAGGCTGGGACACCCTGCGCGCTGACGAATGCACAGCGCTGGATCTGGCCGAGGGCAGCGAAGGCTGGGTGCGTGAGGTGTATCTGCGCGGTCATGGCGAAGCCTGGGTGTTTGCCCGCAGCGTCGCCTCGCGCGCGGCCCTGCAAGGCGATGGGCTGCACATGGATGAACTGGGCAGCCGCTCGTTGGGCGAATTGCTGTTTTGCGATCAGGCGTTCCAGCGTCGCGCGATTGAAGTCTGCCACTACCCTGAACAATGGCTGCCGTCAGCGGTGAGAGCCCCTGAGCTGTGGGGCCGGCGTTCGCGTTTCGATCGTGGCGCGCTGAGCGTGCTGGTCGCGGAAATCTTCCTGCCGAGCCTGTGGGACGCCGCCCGCGCCCACCCGGAGAACTGCTGATGTATCAGAGCCTGCTCAAGTCCCTCAACCGTCTGAACCCGCGCGCCTGGGATTTCGTTCAGTTGACGCGCATGGACAAGCCGATCGGTATTTACCTGCTGCTGTGGCCGACGCTGTGGGCACTGTGGATCGCCGGCAAGGGTTCACCGTCGCTGGCCAATATCGTCATCTTCGTCCTCGGCGTGGTGCTGACCCGCGCCGGCGGCTGCGTGATCAATGACTGGGCCGACCGCAAGGTCGACGGCCACGTCAAACGCACCGCACAACGGCCGCTGGCCAGCGGCCGGATCAGTTCGAAAGAAGCGCTGGTGTTCTTCGCCGTGCTGATGGGCATCAGTTTTCTGCTGGTACTGTGCACCAACGCGCCGACCATCTGGCTGTCGCTCGGCGGTCTGGCGCTGGCGTTCACTTATCCGTTCATGAAGCGCTACACCTACTACCCGCAAGTGGTGCTGGGCGCGGCGTTTTCCTGGGGCATGCCCATGGCCTTCACCGCCGAGACCGGCGAGTTGCCAGCGGCGGCGTGGCTGCTGTGGATCGCCAATCTGCTGTGGACGGTGGGCTACGACACTTATTACGCGATGACCGATCGCGATGACGACCTGAAGATCGGCGTGAAATCTACGGCGATTCTGTTTGGCGAGGCGGATCGAGTGATCATCCTCAGCTTGCAGGCGCTGTCGCTGGGCTGCCTGGTCCTGGCCGGGTCTAAGTTCGAACTGGGCGTCTGGTTCCACCTTGGCTTGCTGGCGGCGGCCGGGTGTTACGGGTGGGAATTCTGGTACACGCGGGATCGCGACCGGATGCGTTGCTTCAAGGCGTTTTTGCACAATCACTGGGCCGGGTTGGCGATCTTTGTCGGGATCGTGCTGGATTACGCACTGCGTTAAATACAACCCCTGTAGGAGTGAGCCTGCTCGCGATAGCGGTGTGTCAGTTGACGAAAGCATCGACTGACACACCGCTATCGCG
>NZ_QETJ01000042.1:0-35827 GCF_003105095.1 Pseudomonas sp. NDM
CTAGCTTTGACTCATACACCGCTATCGCGAGCAGGCTCACTCCTACAAGGAATCGCATTTCAAGTTGATAAATATATGGATATCCGTATATTCGGTTTCCCGCATATGGCGAGCCGATCACCATGATCACCCCCACCGAAGTCTTCAAAAGCCTCGCTGACGAGACCCGCGTCCGCGCCATTCTGCTCATCGCCGAGCAAGGTGAACTCTGCGTTTGCGAGCTGATGTGTGCGCTGGACGACAGCCAGCCGAAAATCAGCCGCCACCTCGCGCAACTGCGCAGCAATGGTTTGTTGCTCGACCGCCGTCAGGGCCAGTGGGTGTATTACCGGCTGAACCCGGAGCTGCCGGCATGGATCGGCGAAATCCTCCAGGTGACCGCGAAAGCCAATGTCGAGTGGCTCAAGGACAACGCCGCGCGCCTGCAGTACATGGATGGCCGTCCCGTGCGCGAACGCGCCTGCTGCTGAATCTTCAACTTTTACGGAGCGCATCGATGCGAGTCCTGTTCATGTGCACGGCCAACAGCTGCCGCAGCATTCTTTCCGAAGGCATGTTCAATCACTTGGCGACCGGCAGCTTCACAGCGGTGAGTGCTGGCAGTTTCCCCAAAGGCCAGGTGCTGCCCCGCAGCCTGACGACGTTGCAAAAGTACGGTATCGCCACCGACGGGTTGCACAGCAAAGGCAATGACGCTTTCGAAAATGATCCACCGGATATTGTCATCACCGTCTGCGACAAAGCCGCCGGGGAAACCTGCCCGGTGTATTTCGGCCCGGCATTGAAAGCACATTGGGGGCTGGAAGATCCGTCCGAAGTGCAGGGCGACGAAGCTGCAATCGACGCGGCATTCCAGGCCACCCTCATGCGCATCGGCGAACGCTGTCAGGCCTTCCTCGATCTGCCGTTTCACTCGCTCACTCGCGAACAACTGAAGGCTGAACTCGACCGCATCGGCGCGCTGTAAGGAGGCCCCATGTCAGATCATCTGCCCAACCTCGACGCAACCTTGTTCGACGCAGACAAGCCATCGTTAATGGGCGAACACAAACCGCGTATCCTTTTGCTCTACGGCTCGACCCGTGAACGTTCTTTCAGTCGCTTGCTGGTCGAGGAGGCCGCACGCCTGCTTGAACATTTCGGCGCCGAAACCCGCGTGTTCAACCCGTCCGGCCTGCCACTGCCCGACGACGTCCCGGTCGACCACCCGAAGGTTCAGGAACTGCGCGATCTGGTGCTGTGGTCGGAAGGCCAGGTCTGGTGCTCGCCAGAACGCCACGGCGCCATGTCCGCCGTGTTCAAAGCACAGATCGACTGGATTCCCCTCGAACTCGGCGCCGTCCGCCCGACCCAAGGCAAAACCCTCGCGGTGATGCAAGTCTGCGGCGGCTCGCAGTCGTTCAACGTGGTCAACCAACTACGCGTCCTCGGCCGCTGGATGCGCATGTTCACCATCCCCAACCAGTCCTCCGTACCCAAGGCCTATATGGAATTCGACGAAGCGGGGCGGATGAAACCCTCGCCGTTCTACGATCGCGTGGTGGATGTGATGGAGGAATTGGTGAAATTCACCGTGCTGCTGCGCGGCCAGCAGGCGCATCTGGTGGATCGCTATTCCGAGCGCAAGGAGAGTGCTGAACAGTTGATGGCGCGGGTGAATCAGCGATCGATCTGACCTCGTCCCGCGGCGAGTAACGGCTGCGTTCAAGTTGCCAACAGGCTTATTTCGCCTGCAGCTGACGAATGCTGCGTGGCGATGGTGTCGACGAGTTTTTCTGGTGTTTTCGAATAACCGACACTTCAGGTTTCGCACCTGCCTGCCGATGAAATCTGCACGATTTCAACGGATGCCATCCATGAACAAGGTTGTTGCTGTACTGGTGCTTACTGCACTCGTTGCTGGCTGCAAAAGCAGCAGTTCCGATACCCAGACCGCAGATCTCTCCAATCTGCGCTGCTTCGCTTACTGGGACGATAAATCCATTAGCTCGCTGGAAGTCAGCTACATCCGCGATATGAGCAAGAGCGGTAACCTGCCGTGCACGATCATGCTGGGCGACCTGTACGAGAAAGGGCGCGGTGTGCCTCAGGACACTACCAAAGCCAAAGCCCTGTATCAGTCCGTAGCCGATAAAGACCCCGGCGCCTACGGCCAACTTGGGCGGATGGCCGAAGAAGGCATCGGCGGGCCGGTCAATGACTTTGATGCACGGCAGTTTTATCAGCGTGCTGTGAGCAAACCCGAACAGCATCGCAGTGAAGCTAAACTGGCCAAATACATGGAGGAAGGGCGAGGCGGCCCGCAGGATCTGCAAGGCGCGCTGACGCACTACTTCAATGCAACGCGGTACCTCGGCGATGCCTCGTGGCAAGGCATCGAACGCCTGCGCGGTAAAGGCTTGACTCTGACGATTGAGCAGCAACAGCGCTACAACAAAATTTTTGTCGCCAGTGTGCAGAGCGGCCTCAGAAAACGCGTTGAAGTCATAGAGAAGTCTCTGGAGAGCAACGTCAGCTCGACGCCTGCGAGCAAACCGGTGCAAGTGCAGCTGGAGTACACCCCCGGCGCGTTGGCACCGGTGCTTTCGATACTACAAAGCTCAGGCGATTCCGCCCTCGATCAGAGAGTCATGCAAGCCTTTAGCGACTATCGCTTCCCCGGCGACCCGATCATGCCCCCGGGCCAAAAGAGCTATCAGGCGATCCCGGTCGTCAGGACAGACGGCAAGAGCCCAATGCAGAGGCTCAACGAGAGCAGAAAAAAGTAAGCCTTCTCCCTGCACAAACCGGACGAGCCGGGCCGGCTGCCGACGATGGCAAAACGATCGGCAGCTTTCTTCAAGGCGAACGAAAGCTGTTCTTGTATTATTTTTGAATGCTGATTCGTGCTCCAGCCCGGTTTTGCCACCTTTCAAAGGTTCTGATCATGTCAGACATGCCACCACGCCTGATCTACAGACGCCCACAACCAGCAGACCTGCCCAGCGTGTTCGCGATTTTCGGCGACCCCAAAACCAACCAGTTCAATCCCGCCGGTCCAATGACCGACATCGCCCAAGCCCAAGCCCTACTGAGTCGCTGGCTGCAACATTGGGCAACCCACGGCTACGGATGGTGGGCAATCAGCAGCACCCAGGCCCCCGACAACATCCTCGGATTCGCCGGCATCGCTACCCATGACTATTTGGGCAAACCGGTCATCAACCTCGGCTACCGCTTCGCCGTCGAAGCCTGGGGTCACGGTTACGCAACAGAAGCCGCCCAAACCGCGCTGACCCACGCGTTCCACTACCTCGGTTTACCTGAAGTATTCGGACTGGTCAGGCCCGACCATGTCGCCTCAATTCGCGTACTGGAAAAGATCGGCATGCACCGCTTCGGCGATCTCGACGACGTCCCCGGCAAAGCCCCAAGCCTCGTATTCCGTATCCAACGACAAGACGCCTGATCCAAAGCCAGACGCAAACCTGTAGGAGTGAGCCTGCTCGCGATGACGCCAGCCCAATCACCCTCTATCTAAACCAGACAAAAAAACTGTGGGAGCGAGCTTGCTCGCGAAAGCGTCCGCCCAGTCACCCCTCATGCGCAGTACACCTTAGCGTGGGGGGGGCCTAGTTACAGGTCTACCCACCCGCGTATGGCCGCGACCTTCGTTGGTGGCGAATGTGTTCGGCGAAATCGCCAGCTACCCCCCACCCCGACGAGGGGGCACTCCCCGGCTGGCACACGGCCACAGCTTGCGTCTCCCAGTCTCGGCTGTCACCCTTCGGGCCGTTCTCAAGGATCAGAACCAGGAATCACGGATGAGTGGCTACGTACCCAACCCCCCGAAAAATTATCGTTACGAAGAAGCCAAACCCGTCGATATTCATGCCGAGCGTTGGGCGGAATATGAGAAGTACGGGAAAGAACCTGCGCGCGAACCTGAAAAAATCGGCATTGCGTTGAGGATTGGGGTTTTCTTTGATGGTACTGGGAATAATGCGAACAACTCTGCTGCTGGGTTGTTGTGTGGCGCTCAGCATCCGATTGCGCCTGAGGATATTCCCGCCAGCTGCCAGCCTTACATGAGTGACCCGGACAGTAGCTATGGTAACGATGTCAGCAATGTGAAAAAGCTGAGCGAACTGTATGGGGCGACGCGACTCGCTGAGGGAGAGGGGCCACGAAAGAAAGCTTTCGGTATGGTCTACGTCGAAGGCATAGGTACCCGTTCGGGTGAAGAAGACAGTAAATTCGGCGCCGGTACAGGACGTGGCGAAACAGGCGTTGCAGGGCGAGTGCAATCCTCTTTCGCAGTGATCGAACAGCGTATCACTG
The DNA here is from genome assembly GCF_003105095.1 of Pseudomonas sp. NDM. NCBI lineage: Bacteria > Pseudomonadati > Pseudomonadota > Gammaproteobacteria > Pseudomonadales > Pseudomonadaceae > Pseudomonas > Pseudomonas sp. NDM. The sequence goes on from NZ_QETJ01000042.1 coordinate 4,321, forward strand.
AGGTATTGGACAAAAATCCCGGTAGTGAAATTGTTTCGTTGACCTTCGATACATTTGGCTTCAGTCGCGGTGCGGCAGCCGCCAGACATTTCGCCAATGAGATTGTGCGTGGCAGACAAGGCCCTTTGGGCGAGATTCTTCGCAATCAGTCCGATGCGCTCAGTTCGACCTTTGTCGACCAATACCACAGCGACATCAACATGGGCTTCATTGGTTTGTTCGACACTGTACCGTCGATTGCTGGATGGTCCAATTTGGGCAATATCAAAAGTGCAGTCGCAACAGGAATCAAACTCTACCTCGACCGACGTTACTTCACCGACGTTGTGCAGTTGGCTGCGCGGGATGAGTGCAGGGCTAACTTCGCTCTCAATCGAGTAGCGATGGATCATCCGGAAATTGTCTTGCCAGGTGTGCATTCCGATGTGGGTGGCGGTTACCTTGAGGAAGCTGAAGAATGTGTGCTCATTAGCCCAATGCAAACGCTAGAGGTCGGCAACTACGCGGATATCAACACCACATCGATCTACCGGGATGCGGTCAATGTGAGAAATCAGTGGTTAGCTGATGGCTGGCCTTCCGAAATGCTTGAAGTCGTTACACCACCTCCTTTACTGATGCCGATCAGTCCTCAGGATCGACTGAGTCCTCGAGTCAAACGAGTCTACGCCGCCGTTCAACTCAAGCGTCCGGTGAGTGGGTTACTGTCGAGAGTGAGCCTGCGCGTGATGCATCAACTCGCCAAAGCCAAAGGCGTTCGCTTCGAAGACATTCCCGAGACGCCAGACTTCGCCGTTCCTGAAGAGCTTCAGCCCATGTGTGCTCGTTTTGCCGCCGGCGACTACAGCACCACGCCAGAGGAGGAGCACATCCTCAAACTCAAGTACATTCACACATCAGCCAATTGGAACCATCCGCTTGGCAGGAGAGATGGAAGTGGCATCAGAGCTGTTTACATCAACGCCCCCACGGAAGATGCAATCCGAGTAAAGCACCCACACGTACCTGACTGGACGCTTTGGTAATGAAGTTATTTACAGCACTGCTGTGCGCGCTCTTTGTGGCTGGCTGTAATGCCGATCCGCTGTCAGCAAAGAACGACCCTAAATCTCCATGGTGGGAACTCGGTTTTACCGAACCCAACTACATGAAAGTATGGGTTGAAGACACTGCTGTGGAAGACATTAGGGGCAAGACGTTTCTGCGCACGGGTGGAGGTTCTGCGTCGGGCGGGTACCCAGAAGATGGTACTGAGTCTGCCCGAGGCTGGGACGGAGTGGGCGCGTCCGCAAAAGCGGTGGTCGGCGCTGATCTCCCAAAACGAATTTTCGTTCGCTGGCAGTCCATCGTAGAGCCTCAGACCTATCGAGCCTGGGTGGATATACCGGAAGAAGCTAGGCAACTGATGCGGACTTCGGTTAGCCAGCGCTGCGCGAAAACACCGGAGCAGCGGAGCACCTATATTTCATCGGTCTATTTGGGATTGGCGCCTGGAGGGGTAGTGCAGGTTTGGGTCAGAGACGAGTGCCACCATCCGGTCAAAGTTGCGAGAGCACAGGCGGAGATCGAACCGCTAGGGCCTAGCCAAGGCAAGAACCAAGGGCGCTACGCATATCCCGTAAGCGAAAAGTCCAAACGTTACATCGAAAAATTCGGCATCCCATACGGCAGTTGGTAACCGCTGAAGCCGTGAGTCGTCCATTGTGCCGCCGCGCTCAATTTCGAAGCACGGCCGCCAGTGCAATGATCCGCTATCGACCCTTCGGGTCAATAAACACTGCTCAAATCAAAACCTCAAACGCCGCAGTACCCAACAGTTCCCCATTAACCATCACCTGAACCCCATGCCGTCCGGCAAAATGCTTGCGCGTCGTAAAATCCTTGATCACCTGATTACGCCGCACCACCTCAGCCCCGAACCCCACTAATCCCAGCGTCTTCAACTTGAAAACCTTCCTCGAAACCCCGCCATTCGATTTCACATAGTCAATCGCATAATCAATCACCAGCCTCTGCTCGTGCGCCACCGTGGACTTCACCACAAACGACAGCGTGATTGCGTCACCCAACTTCACCTCAGCAGGCTCAACCTTCACATCCAGCAACTCAACCTCAGCCTTCGCCCCCGCGCCAATCACCGTCAGCGCCCGCGAATCCCCCTGTTTGATCAAACTCCGCAACGCATGCTTGGCAATCCACGCGGTATGTCTGTTATCCAGCGGCCATCCCTCAACTACATCCAACACCCACTGCGGATGCACTTTCGTCACATCATTCAAATGATTCGCCACGGACTTGCGCACGTACAGACTCTCATCCGCCTTCAACCGATCCAGTATCCCGGCGGCCAACTGCGGATCCGCCTGTACCGCCTCCAACCGAAACGACCAGGGCAGGCGAGGGCGGCTGCCTTCGCTGGCTAATCTTCTGACGTGGTGGTTTTCGTCGCGAGTCCAGTCATGCATCCGTTCCAGCGAGCGTTCAAGGTCGGCGCGCAGAAAATAGCGAATGGCGAACTCGGATGAGCCGAAGGTGGTGAAGTACTTCAGGGCTTCCATAGAAGTATCGAACGCGCCAGCACCGTAGCTCGCGACATAATGCGGCAGGCATATGCTGACGAATCCGCTGTTCAGGCGTGGCGCGAGTTCACGTAATACATCGAGGGAATCTTCGTAGTCCAGCGGCAGCACTGCATGCAGGCTTTCGGCGACGCGGGCCATGCGTTGCATCACCGACAATTCGGCCAGCCCGCGGCTGGCATGTTCAAGAAACGCTTGGGCTTTGAATGCCGGGTACACCGCGCTCATTTCATCAGCAATGTGCTGCAGACGCTCGGCGTTGAAGATTTCCTTTAGCGCCGGAGCGGCGGTGTCGGTGGTGCTCATGGTCAGTTCATCGGTGTGCTGAGGAAAGGGTCGGTGCCTTCGGCGTAGGCGGTGTATTCGGCAATTCGCGGATAGCGTGCGGCGTCGATCTGATCGGGCACCACAAGGTCGGTGAAGCTCCAGGCAACCGCCAGGCTGATGCCATCCTGGGCGAGCGAGCCGTCGATGGGTAATTGACGATGCTCGAGTTCTTTTTCCAGCGCGGTAAACGCGGCGGCGAGTTGGCCTTCAACGCGTTCAACCCAAGGTTGATATTGAATGTCGGCCGGGCGCAGGTTGCGTTCGTAATACAGCTGCACGGCTTTTTCGCAGGCGGCAAGGCTCAGGCCGATCAGGCGCAGGGCTTGGGCGCGCTGGGGCAATTCTTTCGGCAGCAGGCTTTTACCGGATGCGCTTTCGAGATAGTCGAGGATGAGTGTCGAGTCCATCAGAACCATGCCGTCGTCGAGGATCAGCGTCGGCGCCTTGACTACCGGGTTGATCTGCTGGAACTGCTCGAAATGGCGGAACACCGAGACCGACTCATGTTCGAGGTCGATCCCCAGGCATTTGGCGGAGATCGCTACGCGGCGCACGTAAGGGGAGTCGAGCATGCCGATCAGTTTCATGACGCGTTCCTTCAAGTCGAACCGGTGGGAACGCATAACCTAGCCGAGCCTGAGGCAATTGTCAGTCTGGCGCGGCAGCGCGTCGTATTCGTCGGTAATCGTTTGCAGCAGGCGCTCGGCAATGATCGGGGGGCTGGCGAGTGAATGCTCGTCGATAGCCGGCATAGCGGGGCGGGGCATAAATCTTCCTTCGGGCTGATCGATCACCTTGTGGCGAGGGCGCTTGCTCCCGCTGGACTGCGTAGCAGGCCCCGAATGTAAAACACTGGGCCTCTTCGCCCTAACGCAAGCAATCTCTCTCGCCGCAATGTTGCTCGGTTGCGGCTGATATTAGGGGGGCTTTTGCAGTTCTGCTTTGCTGAAACGATGCAGTGCATAGTAAAAATATTGCGTACGAACGCTGTGGGGTTAGCCGTTTGTCTTCTATATACAGCCGCTCGACTGAATTTCTTGCTATAAACGCACTCCGATGGCCATGTGAAGCCTGTGTCAGAGCAGTTTCCTGGTCCTGTCGGACAAATTCCCTGTATTTACTGTTGCTGAGGTCTTGATCGGGCCTTAGACTGCCGCCCCTCGTAAATTGAGTGCCGGGTGGCGTTTGCAATAAAACGATGCCTTTTCGACGGCCCCCACGGTTCGCCGAAACGCTCCCTTATTCGCCTTAATGCACGTTTTTTTATAGAGATATCAATGACAAAGGACAAGTTGCTGGCCATGCCGGCAGATGACTACATGAATGCAGAGCAACACGCTTTCTTCACCGAGCTGTTGCAGAACATGAAAGTCGAAACCCACGAGCGCATTGAGCAAAATCGTATCGCCATCGAAAGCCTGGACACCCCGGCTGACCCGGCGGACGCGGCTTCGGTTGAAGAAGAGCGCACCTGGCTGGTCAATGCGATCGATCGCGACCAGCGCATGCTGCCGCAACTGGAACAAGCCCTTGAGCGCATCAAGGACGACAGCTTTGGCTGGTGCGACGACAGCGGCGAGGCCATCGGTCTCAAGCGCCTGCTGATCAGCCCGACCACCAAGTACTGCATCGAAGCTCAAGAGCGTCACGAGCAGATCGACAAGCACCAGCGTCAGGCCTGATTCTGTGGGGTGACCCTTTCAACAGGGCGCCTTGAAAAGATCGCAGCCTCCGGCAGCTCCTACACGGGCGTTGCTGAAGGCTGCGATCTTTGCTTTTGCTCGTCTGCACTCTTCCCGAACCGTTCCATTGACCTGCCACAGACCCACGACTAACGGACCATGGATAATGGCGTTGTAGTGGCGTTTAATGCAGGTACAACAATGAGAACAAACGTGGGGTGTTAGAGATGACGAGAGACGGATCTCTGGTTGCGGCGCTGCCTGCACCAGTGCTTTTGCCGAAAGAACGCTGGATCGCGCCGACCCTGCAAAGCATTGCCCTGATGCTGTTGCTCGCCGGCATGGCCCTGACCGACTGGTCGCTGTACCTCGGCATGCCGCTGGCGGTGCTGATTGTCTGGCTGCCGCGCCTGCGTTCACGCAACGTTCCTGCCACTGTTGCGGTCGATAGTGCGAGCGCATTGTCTGCACTGACCCGGGATCTTTCCTACACCACCAGTCACAACGCACTGTCAGCCGCCGGCGTGGCGTTCTCGGTCAAGGCGCTGGCCAGCAAACTTGAATCGCAACTCGACGCGGCGGCGCAGATCGTCAGCAACGCCGAAGTGATGATCGCCACCGAGCAGGCCACCTCGCAGCTCAGCCGCGAGGCGCTCGACGCCGCCAGCGAAGCGCATCAGAGCAGCGCGGCGGGACGTAGCGAATTGCTCGACTCGATTGCGCGCATGCAGCAACTCAGTCAACGCGCCAATGCCAGCCGCGAATTGATCGAAGCCTTGAGTGTGCGCAGTGACGACATTCAGCGCGTGACGCTGGTGATCCAGTCGATTGCCAGCCAGACCAACCTACTGGCCTTGAACGCAGCGATTGAAGCGGCCCGGGCCGGTGAACATGGGCGCGGTTTTGCTGTGGTCGCCGATGAAGTGCGCGGGTTGGCGGCGCGTACCGCGGCGGCCACGGGCGAAGTCGGCGAAATGGTTGCTGACATTCAGCAACGCACCGCGCAGGTGGTGGCGCAGATTCGCGAGTTGTCGAGCGATCTGCACATTGGTGTGGAACAGGTCGAACACACCGGCCAGCATTTGGAGAACATCGCACGACTGGCAGCCGGCGTCGAAACCCAGGTCAGCGAAATCGCCCGCGGCGCGCAAACCAATCGCCAACAGCTTGATGCGCTGTTCAGCGCAATCGAGCAAATGCGCAGTGATCTGGCGATCAGCGATCAACAGACCCGCCGCCTCGCAGAAGCAGCGGTGCAGATGGAAGGGCAGGCGGAAACCATCAGCGAACGCTTGGCCGAGGTGGGCCTGGACGACTATCACCAGCGCATTTATGACCTGGCGCGCGAAGGTGCGAGTCAGATCTCAGCGCGCTTCGAGGCGGATGTCGAGCAGGGGCGGATCAGCCTGGATGATTTGTTCGACCGCAGTTACCAACCGATTCCGGGCACCGAACCGGCCAAATTCCAGACCCGGTTCGATCGTTACACCGATCAGGTCTTGCCGGCGATTCAGGAACCCCTGTTAGCGCGTCATGAAGGCTTGGTGTTCGCGATCGCCTGCACGCAGCAGGGTTATGTACCGACGCATAATCAGGCATTCAGCCAGCCGTTGACAGGTGATGTGCAGGTCGACACGGTGAATAACCGCACCAAGCGCAAATTCAGTGACCGCACGGGTATCCGTTGCGGCAGCCATCAACAACCGGTGCTGTTGCAGACTTACACGCGCGACACGGGTGAGCTGATGCATGACTTGTCGGTGCCGATCATGATCAGGGGCCGTCATTGGGGCGGGTTGCGTCTGGGTTACAAACCGGAAAATCCGCGCTGAGATTGTTACCGTTGGCGCAATGAATCTGTGCACGGCCCTTGCTGTTTCCGCGCGAAGGAAAGCATTACTCTGCCGACTTAGTTAGGTAGCTAATTATTCGGAGAGCACATGCAGTGCAGGGTGGATGTGGCAGTGATGATCGGCAGCGGCGTGCCGGCCGGATTACGTGCGCTGGGGCGCAGTGTGTGCTGGGTGGTTTTGCTCAACGGTGAGCGACGCGGCACAGCCTTCGCCAGTCGCGATGAGGCGGAGGAGTGCAAGGCTGCCTGGCTCGAACAATTGAGCATCGAGCCCGGCGACAGCCTGCACTGATCGCCCTTATTTGCCGCGGTGCAAACGTACGTTCAGCTCATCGACAATGACCGCTTCTTCACCGTCGGCACGCAGCCACTCTTTGAGTAATTGCGCCTGTTGGGGCGTCCAGAAATCGGCATCGATCAGTTTGGTATCCGGGTCCAGCGGATGGGCTTCGACAAAGTCATTGATCGACGCTTCATCGGCCGGTAGGCCCAGCTGTTCGAAAAGGGTGGTCAGGTTAAGCTCGGTTGGCAGTTCCATCATCTACTCCTGGGTCGGTGCCGATAGGGCTTGTTCGCTCACTTCCTTATCAGAGGCATGCGCTGGCGCGGAGTTCGATTTTTGATTCGAGCGAGCGGGCGAGGGCGCACGCTTCGTTGTGATTGCCGCGGAAACCTCTGACACGTCCCGTGGATATTTCCTTGATATGAAAGAAGGCGATGCCCGCTGGCACCACTTGAAAGTGCGGGGTTTGGTGATTGTTAGAAGATGTCGGAAGCTGATCGAGGTCGGCAACCTGCACCGTCAGAGGTGTGCTGATTCCTGCGTCAGCCGACGTGGCGAAATGAGTCAAAGTGCACATATGAAGTCCTTTTCATCAGTCGGCCTGAATTTAACGGCCGTTGCGGGTAGTCGTAATGAGCATCGCTGCTCTAGAATCGCCAGAACCTGCTGACGACCGGGCTTATCTAAAGCAATTTTTCGCCAGCGATATGTCGGAAAAGTGCTTTTTTTCGTGAGAAATTTCCCTAAAGTTCGTAGTCAGATTTGCTCTAGTCGCACTTGAGGCTTTTTCCTTCAAGGTTTGGCGATTTCAGAGCGGGTTTCACTAATGACAATCCAGTAGTCTACGAACCTCGCGATTCAAGAGCGCTTTGCTCGCGTCGGGTTTTTGAGTGTCTTTGCAGTTTTCATCGGCCTGGCCGTTTCTTTGCCGTGGGCGTTTTTCGCTGCGCGGTTTTTCAAATGTGGGGATGTTTCTTTGGCAGTCAGTAACCTCGATATGCATGCTTTGTTCGTGCTGGGTGATTTGCGTGCAAAGCTGGTCAAGCAATTCCAATCACGTTTTGTTTACATCACCGAGCAAAACGCCGAAGGCATTTACATCGCCGAAATCGATACCGAAAGTGCGTTGGTAGTCGATGACAAACCAGGGCTCAAACTCAAGGTCGGCGACCATTTCATTGCATCGGTTCTGCCCAGCCGTGAAGGCGGCAAGATGGACATTCGTTTTCGCGACATCAAACTGACGGTCTACGGCCTGGGCGATTACGCGTTTGTCCGCACGGCCGAAGGTCACGCGATCCTGTTCAAGGAAGGCCATAGCGTCGTCACCGTGTTTGCCGCCAATGAACAATTGCTGGAAGGCCTGACCAAAACCCTGAAAGCCGTCACCGCCAAAGCTGCCAAATGGCGCAAGGGCGAACTGGTGACGTTCAAGGCCAGCGAGTGAGCCGCGCGCAATTCCATTCGCAAAACCTCGACAATGCACATGCAGAAGCGCAGCGCCTGCTCGCCCGAAAAGCCGAACTGCAAGGTGCCTGGCTGAGTTGGGTGGCGTCGCAGATCTACGCATTGCAACCGGCGGCTTACGCCAGCATGGTCAGACGTGAGCTGCAAAGCCTGAAGGAAAAGTCTGAAATGTAATCTCGCGCGCAGCAGACCCCGGAAAAAGCTGGAACCTCGGCTAAAGTCAGTTGACTGAGTCATTCAGAGGCTTGCGTTTCTGTCAGGCCAACTGCCATTGCTGTGAACAGCACGAGGTGCGATGCATGAACGGATTTCGACGGTTACTGGCTGCCAGCGTGGCCACCTTTGGTTTGCTGACGTCAGCGCAATCGCTGCAGGCTGCACAAGGGCCGATCCACTTTGCCGACCTGAACTGGGAAAGCGGCAGCCTGATCACCGAGGTGTTGCGGGTCATCGTCGAGAAAGGCTACGGCTTGCCGACCGATACCTTGCCGGGCACGACCATTACCCTTGAGACCGCGCTGGCCAACAACGACATTCAGGTGATCGGCGAAGAGTGGGCGGGGCGCAGTCCGGTCTGGGTCAAGGCTGAGGCAGAAGGCAAGGTCGTCGGCCTTGGCGATACGGTGAAAGGCGCCACTGAAGGCTGGTGGGTGCCGGAATACGTGATCAAGGGCGACCCGGCCAAAGGCATCAAGCCGCTGGCGCCGGATCTGCGCAGTGTCACGGATCTGAAGAAGTACAAGGATGTGTTCAAGGACCCGGAAAGCCCGGGCAAGGGTCGTTTCCTCAACAGCCCGATCGGCTGGACCTCGGAAGTGGTCAACAAGCAGAAGCTCACGGCGTATGGCTTGCAGGACGATTTCACCAACTTCCGCAGCGGCTCGGGTGCCGCGCTGGATGCCGAAATCAGCTCTTCGATTCGTCGCGGTAAACCGGTGTTGTTCTATTACTGGTCGCCGACGCCACTGCTTGGCAAATTCAAACTGGTGCAACTGCAAGAGCCACCGTTCGATGCCGAAGCGTGGAAGACGCTGACCGACGCTGATAATCCCAATCCGAAACCGACCCGCTCGCTGGCATCGAAGCTGTCGATCGGCGTATCGACGCCATTCCAGAAACAGAATCCGCAAATTGCCGAGTTCTTCAGCAAGGTTGATTTCCCGATCGAGCCGTTGAACAAAGCGCTGGCGGATATGAGCGATAAACACACCGCGCCTCGTGAGGCGGCGGTGGCGTTCATGAAAGCGCATCCAGATGTGTGGCAAGCGTGGCTGCCCAAGGATGTGGCCGACAAGGTGACGGCTGATCTGAAATAACGCGAACAAAGTACCGCACCGCCGACCGGTCGTGCACCGGCAAAAAATCCGACTACGATGGTTTGTTCAAATCCCTTTGAAGGATTTCAACCATGACCTTTGTGTTGGCTCAATGGCTGGTGACGGTCTTCGCGGCAATCGGCCTGATGCACGTGTATTGGGCGTTGGGTGGGCAATGGGCGGCTGCGGTGGTGGTGCCGCAGGTGCCGGTGTCTGGCTTCGTCGCCACCGTGCGCCCAGCGTTCAAGCCTTCAGGCTGGCTGACTCTGTTAGTTGCCGCTGCGCTGTTGGTGATCGCGGCGCTGGTTTGCATGCGGGTCGGTTGGGGAGTGCCTGCGGTGCAGCACAAGGCACTGCAGTGGGTCATCAGCGCGATTGCGTTACTGATGTTCGCCCGAGCGATCGGTGATTCGAATCTGGTCGGTTTTTTCAAGGAAGTGAAGGATTCGCGATTCGCGCGGCTGGATACCTGGGTGTATTCGCCGTTGTGTGCGCTGCTGGGGGCGGGGTTGTTGGCGGTGGCCTGGGTCTGAGCTGATCCGGGATTTGCAACGACTCGACAGGCCTCTTCGCGAGCAGGCTCGCTTCCACAGGGGAACGCGTTTCAAAAATGTAGGAGTGAGCGTGCTCGCGATGGCGGCGTCATAGCCACCGCCAAAATCTCAGCTTCCGCTCTCGGTCTGGCGGCTACTGACCTCAGCTGGCACATCATCCCCAGCCATACGTTTGCGAAACAGCGCTGCCCGCGCCAGCAGCAACGTCGTCACCGGCACGGTGATCGCCAGCAAAACCGGAATCAGCCAGGCATGCACTACCGGCCCGGATTTCAGTGCTGAAAAGCAGATGATCGACGCCAGTGCCACACACCATGCCCCGATTGTCGAGGCTAGTGCTGGCGGGTGCATGCGCTGGAAGTAGTCCTTCATGCGCAGCAACCCGGTCGCGCCCAGCAGGGTAAAAACGCCGCTCAGCACCAGCAGAGCCGCCACCGGGATCTCGACCCATAGAGACAATTCGGCATTCATTCGATCACCTCGCCACGCAACAGGAATTTCGCCAGGGCAAACGAGCCGACAAAGCCGAACAGTGCGATCAGCAGCGCCGCTTCGAAGTAGGTATCACTGGCGTAACGGATACCCAGGGTCAGCATCATCAACATGGCGACGATGTACAGATAATCCAGCGCCAGAACCCGATCCTGAGCTGACGGGCCTTTGAACAACCGAACCAGGGTCAAAGCCATCGCCATACAGTACAGAAACAATGTCAGCAGGATCGCATTCGACAGTAATGGGCTCATTCGAAAATCTCCATCAACGGTCGCTCGTAAGTGCTCTTGAAGTGCTCGATGAATTGCGCTTCATCGTCCAGATCCCAGACGTGCAACAAGAGAACGCTGCGATCCAGCGCCAGTTCCGACCATACAGTGCCGGGCACCACGGTGCAGATCATCGCCAGTGCCGCCAGACCGTGGGCATCGCGCAGGTCCAGTGGCACTTTGATGAAGCATGATCGCGGTGGGCGGCGTCCGGCGTTGAGTACGCCCCAGGCGACGATCAGGTTGGACATGATCACGTCACGGCCGACCAGGAAGAACAGGCGCAGGATGGCCATGGGGTTACGGATGCGCGCGCGTTTAGGTCGCAGCTTGCGCATCATCAGCGGCGCAGCGAACCCCAGAGCGGCGCCGAGCAGCAGGTTGCCCGGGCTGACCGACAGGTTCAGGGTCAGCCACAGAATCCACAGGGCCAGCGATAACCAGGGAGCCGGAAACAGTCGGTTCATGGCTGCACCTCGAGCATGTCGGCTCTGGCCTGCGGGCTCGGCACCGCGCGCGTGCCAAGGACGGCCAGCACATATTGCTGCGGATTGTTCAGCGCATCGGCCGTGGCCTGGGTGTAGCGCAGCAGCGGTTCAGCCTTGAATGTCAAAGCGATGCTCAGCCCCAGTAGCAGGAAAATCGGCGCGCATTCAAGTTTGCGCAGCAACGGTGATGGCCGTTCTTCCGGCGTCCAGAAGCGCTGGATACCGAGGCGCGAAAAGGCCATCAGGGAGGCCAGGCCGGTCAGGATCAGCAGGGCCAGCAATCCCCACGCGCCGGGAGACAGCGGCGCCTCGGTGCCAAGCCCCAGCGGGTTGAGCAATGCGCCGATCAGGCCGAGCTTGCCGATGAATCCGGACAGCGGTGGCATGCCGATGATCAACAGTGCGCAGGCAATGAAGCTCAAACCGAGAAACGCCATGGTCCACGGGATGACTTGGCCGACCACGGCTTTCTGCTCGTCGTCGAGGTTGATGCCCTTGGGCGGTTGCAGCGATTCCTGCGGACGCGGCAGCAGTTCGCTTTCGTCTTCCAGTGGGATTTCGTTGGCCGAGCGCGAGCGTTCGATCAGTTCAGCCAGCAGGAACAGTGCGCTCAGCGCCAGGGTCGAGCTGACCAGATAGAACAGCGCAGCGCCGATCAGGTTCGGCTGCGCGAAGCCGATTGCCGAGAGCAAAATGCCCGCCGACACCAGAATGCTCAGGCTCGCCATGCGCTCCAGACGCTGTGCGGCGAGGATCGCCAACCCTGCGCAAGCCATGGTCGCCATGCCGCCGTAGATCAGCCAGTCGCCGCCGAAGAAAGCCGAGGCGCCGGCCTGACCGGAAAACAGCAGGGTCCACAGGCGCAGGAGGGTGTAGACGCCGACCTTGGTCATGATCGCGAACATCGCTGCCACCGGCGCGCTGGCCGAGGAATAGGCCGGCACCAGCCAGAAATTCAGCGGCCACATGCCAGCCTTGGCCAGAAACGCTACCGCAAGAATCCCCGCCCCCGCATGCAGCAAACCACGATCGGCTTCCGGCACCAGCGGGATCTTCATCGCCAGATCGGCCATGTTCAGCGTGCCGGTCACCCCATAGATCAACGCCGCGCCGATGAGAAACAGCGACGAGGCCAGCAGGTTGATCGAGATGTAATGCAATCCTGATGACACCCGCGCGCGGCCGGATCCATGCAGCAACAGGCCGTAGGAGGCGGCGAGCAACACTTCGAAGAACACGAACAGGTTGAACAGGTCCGCCGTCAGGAAGGCGCCATACAGGCCCATCAGCTGAATCTGAAACAGTGCGTGGAAACTCGAGCCGGCGCCGTCCCAGCGGGCCATGGCGAAGAGCAGGGCACTGACGCCGATGATCCCGGTCAGCACCAGCATCAGTGCCGACAGGCGATCAACCACAAGGACGATGCCGAACGGGGCCTGCCAGTTGCCCGGCAGGTACACGCCGATGGAGCCGGGCACGCCAGTGGTCTGGGTCCATTGCAGCAGCATTACCGAAATGAACAGGCCGACGAGGCTGGAGAACAGGTTGATTTTCGCCTTCAGCGGCCGGTGCTTCTCGCCCAGCATCAGCATGATCGCGGCGGTCAGCAGCGGCAGCAGGATCGGTGCGGCGATCAGGTGAGTCATTGCCATCATTCTTTAGGCTCCCGGCCGTCGACATGGTCGGTGCCGGTCAAGCCGCGCGAAGCGAGCAATACGACAAGAAACAGCGCGGTCATGGCGAAGCTGATGACGATCGCCGTCAGTACCAGCGCCTGGGGCAGCGGGTCGGTGTAGTGCAGCAGATCCTGGGTCACGCCGTCCTTGATCACCGGCTCTTTGCCGATGAACAGGCTGCCCATGCTGAAAATGAACAGGTTGACCGCGTAGGACAGCAGGCACAGGCCCATGACCACCTGAAAGGTACGCGGCCGCAGGATCAGCCAGACCCCGGACGCGGCGAGAATGCCGATGGCGATTGCGATGACTTCTTCCATCAGACGGCTCCTTTGCTGGCGACGGACTTGGGCAGCGATGCTGTCTTGTGACCACGCACCGATTGGTGGGCGAGGGCGGTGAGGATCAGCAGCGTCGATCCGACCACTACGGCGTACACGCCGATGTCGAAGAACAGCGCGCTGGCGATATGGATATCGCCGAGCAACGGCACGCTGATGTGCCAGGTGTGGGTGGTAAGGAACGGATAGCCGACCAGCATCGCACCGAGACCGGTGGCGGTCGCGAACAGCAGCCCGGTGCCCATCCAGCGCAGTGGGCGCAGGCTCATCTGCGCCTCGACCCACTGGGTACCGGCAACCATGTATTGCAGAATGAACGCGACCGACATCACCAGCCCGGCGACAAAACCGCCGCCCGGTTGATTGTGTCCACGCATGAACAGGTAGAACGACACCACCAGCGCGACAGGCAGCAGCAGACGGACCAGCACCGCCGGGACCATCATGAAGCCAAGTGCCGTGTCGCTGGCCGAACGCGGGTTGACCAGATCGGTAACCACGTCCGGTGCCAGCAGGCGCTGCTGGGCCGGCAACTGCAGGCTTTCCTTGGGCGGGCGGAAGCGGCGCAGCAGGGCGAATACGGTGAGCGCCACGGCGACCAGGACGGTGATTTCGCCGAGGGTGTCGAAGCCACGGAAGTCCACCAGCATCACGTTGACCACGTTGCTGCCGCCGCCCTCGGGCAGGGCGCGACTGAGGTAGAACGAGGAAATGTGGTTAGGCGTCTGTCGGGTGAGCATGGCGTAGGACAGCAGGGCCATGCCGGCACCGACGGCAACCGACAGCAGCAAGTCGCGCAGACGCCGAATCCGCGCCTTGCGCAGGCTGCCCGGCAATGGCGAAACTTCTTCGATACGTCGCGGCAACCAGCGCAGGCCAAGCAGAATCAACACCGTGGTTACCACTTCGACCGCCAGCTGCGTCAGCGCCAGATCCGGCGCCGAGAACCAGACAAAGGTCACGCAGGTCATCAAGCCACAGACGCTGACCATCGTCAGGGCGGCGAGACGGTGATACTTGGCTTGCCACGCGGCGCCAAGCGCACAGGCAATCGCCAGCAGCCACAGGGTCACGAAGACAATCGAACCGGGGATTTTCGGCCGGTCGCCCCAGCTCAGGCTGCTGTGCAGCATCGGGATCAGACCAGCGAAGACGGCGGCCAATACCATCAGAAAGAGCTGCATCTGCAAACGTTTGGTGCCGAGTCGACGCTCGACACGCCGGGCGATGCGCATCATCACGACCAGACTGCGCTCGAACAGCCGCTTGCCGTTGAAGCGGCCCACCAGCGGCGGGTACTTGAAGCGGCCGAGCTTGAACTGCTTGCGCAGCAGCAGATACAGGACGATGCCACCGGACATGGCGATCAGGCTCATGATCATCGGTGCGTTCAAGCCGTGCCAGATGGCGAGGCTGTATTCCGGCAACTCACCACCAACAACCGGCAGTGCCGCAGCGGCAAGCAATGGCCCGACAATCTGCGCCGGGAAAATCCCCACCAGCAGGCAGGTGAAGACCAGCAGCTCCACCGGCGCGCGCATCCAGCGCGGCGGTTCGTGCGGGGTGTGCGGCAGATCGGTAGCGGTGGGGCCGAAGAACACGTCGACCGTGAACCGCAGCGAATAGGCGACGCTGAACATGCCGGCGATGGTCGCGACGATCGGCAGGCTGGTTTCGACCCACGCGGTGGCGTTGATGAACACGGTTTCGGCGAAGAACATTTCTTTCGACAGGAAACCGTTGAGCAACGGCACGCCGGCCATCGAGGCACTGGCGACCATGGCCAGCGTCGCCGTATAGGGAATCAGTTTGATCAGACCACTGAGTTTGCGGATGTCACGGGTGCCGCTTTCGTGGTCGATGATGCCGGCGGCCATGAACAGAGAGGCTTTGAACGTGGCGTGATTGAGGATGTGAAAAACCGCGGCGACCGCGGCCAGTGAACTGTTCAGGCCCAAGAGCAAAGTGATCAGGCCCAGATGGCTGATGGTCGAATAGGCCAGCAAACCTTTGAGATCGTTCTGGAACATCGCGCAGTACGCGCCGAGCAACAGCGTACAGGCGCCGGCACCGCTGACGATGTAGAACCATTCTTCACTGCCCGACAGCGACGGCCACAAACGTGCAAGGAGAAAAACCCCGGCCTTGACCATGGTCGCCGAGTGCAGATATGCCGAGACGGGAGTCGGTGCCGCCATCGCGTGGGGCAGCCAGAAATGAAACGGAAATTGCGCGCTTTTGCTTAGCGCGCCGATCAGAATGAGTGGCAAAAGAACGGGGTAGAGGGCATGTGCGCGAATCAGATCACCGGCGGCCAGGACCTTGTCGAGGTCGTAGCTGCCGACGACATGGCCGAGAATCATGACCCCCGCCAGCAGGCATAACCCGCCGGCACCGGTGACCATCAGCGCCATATAGGCACCGCGTCGCGCATCGGCGCGGTGGTGCCAGTAGCCAATCAGCAGGAATGAGAAGAGGCTGGTCAGCTCCCAGAAAAACACGATCTGAATCAGGTTGCCAGAGATCACCAGACCGAGCATGGCGCCCATGAATGCCAGAAAAAACGCGAAGAAACGCGGCACCGGATCGTCCGGCGACATGTAATAACGAGCATACAAAGAGACGAGTGTGCCGATGCCCAGCACCAGCATCGAAAACAGCCAGGCGAAGCCGTCCATGCGCAAAATGAAGTTCAGCCCCAGGCTGGGCAACCACATGAATTCTTCGCGGATGACGCCGCCGTGGGCGATTTGCGGGTACAGCATCGCGACCTGAACGGTGCCGATCAAGGCAACCAGGCCCGCCAGCAGCGATTCGGCATTACGCGCATTGTGCGGCAGCACAGCTGCCAGACAGCTGCCAATGAATGGCAGAAGCAGTAGAACTATCAGGGACATAGGCTTCTAATCTGCGGAAGTTTGTGAAGCATCATACGTGCCAGCTCCCCGATCACCAAACGCGAGGATGTCTCAGAATCCTACAAAGTAGTCTGGAATTTTGTGTTTAGCGTTGTTTCAGAGACGGATTTGATGCCGCAAAAGTCCTTACCGCGAGCAGCTCACTCCTACAATTTGCAACGCGTTCACCTGTAGGAGTGTGCCTGCTCGCGATAGCCATTTATCGTGCAAGGTAGATTCCCGATTTCAACCAAGCGTTTCCTGCTCCAGTCCATCCTGCGTTTGAACAACCTTACCCTTGGTCTTCAACTCACTGACAATCACCGCTGCAACAATCAACCCGGCCCCAACCAGCGCAATCGCCGGCAAACGCTCTCCGGCAATTCGTCCGACGATCCCGGCCCACACCGGTTCACCTGCGTAGATCAACGTTGCCCGAGTCGGTGAAACGCTCTTCTGCGCCCAGTTCATTGCCACCTGGATCGCCGCACTCGCCGCGCCCAGGCCCAGAGCCGTCGCCAGCAACAACCAGGAAAAGTCCGGAATCTGTTCACCCGTCGGCACCACCAGCAAAAACGACAACATCGCCGTGACCGCCAGTTGCACCACCGTCACCCGACGCACATCAACCTGCCCGGCGAAGGTGCTGATCAAAATGATTTCGGCAGCAATCGCCACGGCGCTGATCAATGTCGCAATTTCTCCGGGACTGAAGTTCAACGCCGCCCCCGAAGGGCCCGACAACAGCATCAGCCCGGTAAACGCCAACATGATCCCGATACTTGGCATCAGCCCCGGTCGCCGTCCCAACACCAGCCATTGCAGCAAGGGCACAAAAGGCACATACAGTGCGGTAATGAACGCCGACTGGCTGCTTGGAATCGTTTGCAACCCGACTGTCTGCAAGCCGTAGCCGAGCATGATCGCCACGCCGATGAACGACCCCGCCTTGACCTCGAACACGGTCAACTCCCGCAAGTGACGCCAGGAAAACATTGCGACGATTGCCGCCGCTGCGGCAAAGCGCAGGCCGACGAAAAACATCGGGCCACTGACCGTCATGGCATGCTGCACAAGCAGAAACGTGCCGCCCCAGATCATGGTAATCAGCACCAGCACGCACTCGGCTTTGCTGAAGCGGGAGAAGCGGATGCGGGAAGAAGAATTGTTCGGCGACATCATGACCTTGCGCACTGTAAAAGAGAGGCCGCACAATGCCGCCAACGTTGCGCAGTATACTGCCCAACCCCACCGAGTGAGCAATATAGTGCACAAAGATTCGACTCAGCGAGCCTCCGTCCTGCAACACGTCAGCCAGAATGTCCGACGTCTGCGCCATGCTGCGGACATGAGCCAGGCCGCACTGGCGGAAAAATCCGGGGTGAGCCGACGCATGCTGGTGGCGATCGAGGCCGGCGAGAAGAATGTCAGCCTGACCACGCTTGATCGCGTCGCCGAAGCGCTGGACGTGGCCTTCAGCGATCTGATTCAAGCCCCCGATGCGCGCGACCCGAGCCGGATCAACGAGGTTGCCTGGGCGGGCGCGATTACCGGCAGCAGGGCCGTGCTACTGTCCAAGGCCACCGCGACCCGCGAAGTCGAGCAATGGGAGTGGTGTCTGCAACCGGGCGAGGTCTACCCGTCGCAACCAGACGCCGATGGCTGGAGCGAGCAAATCTACGTATTCGAAGGCTGTTTGACGCTGATGCTCGGCGATCAGCCGCAGCTCATCAATAAAGGAGAGTTTTTCATGTTCGCCAGCAATCAGCCGCATTCTTATCGCAACGATGGCGAAGTCGCAGCGTGGTTCGTGCGTAATGTGGTGATCTGAATGGAGCAGCCTGCGGACATTCTGATCATCGGCGGCGGGCTCAGCGGCACGATGCTGGCGGTGCAATTGTTACGTCTGCCTGGACGACGAAGAATTTTGATCATCGAGTCGCGTACTGAACTGGGGCGGGGTGAGGCCTACAGCGCTGTCGAGTTGGGGCATACGCTTAACGGCAATGCTGCGCGGATGAGCGTCGACCCGGATAATCCTGATGATCTGACGCAGTGGTTGAGCGCACATATTGCTGCTGGCGGCTGGCCGGAGTCGGCTGAGCAGGATGTGCCGGTCAGTGACCTGTTTCCACCTCGTGGGCTGTTCGGTGTCTATGTACAGCACCGGCTTGCAGAAGCCAGGGAAGTGGGTGCGCTGCAAGGTTCGACTGTCGAACACATCTGTGCCGAGGCCGTCGACCTGCAAGTTGATCCCGCTTCAGTGAAGCTCACCTTGAGCGATGGTCAGCTTTTGCAGGGTTCCCGCGCCGTCCTGGCCACCGGCATGTTCCCCGCCGCGCGCACGCCGCAGACGCAATCCACTGGGCTCAATGCCGCCGCCCTCGATCCTTGGGATGTGGCGGCCATGCGCGATCTCGATCCGCAATCCACCGTACTGATCATCGGCTCCGGTCTGACCATGGTCGATGCCGTGGTGTCGCTGGAGCAAGCCGGGCATCGCGGGCCGATCGAGGTGTTTTCACGGCATGGGTTGCTGCCCCATGTTCGTCGGCAACCGCCAGCCTGGGTGGATTTTCTGGCGCAGGATCACAGCATCCGTACGCCGCGCCAGTTGTTGCGCGAACTGCGTCGGCACTGTCGCGATGCCATCGCCCAAGGCATCGATTGGCAGGCACCACTGGATACGGTTCGCGCGCATATTGGACGGCTGTGGAGTCAGGCGACTGACGTGCAGCGTCGACAATTCGTACGGCATGTACGGCCGTGGTGGGAGAGCCATCACCATCGCTCGCCGCCGCTGAGTGCCGAGTTGATCGAGCGGCTGAGTAAGGCAGGGCGCTTGCGCATTCATGCCGCTTCGTTCAAGGGGCTTGAGCCGGGCAGTGGCGATGCTGTGGCCATTCGCATCCGTCCTCGCGGTGAGACTGAAACACGCGTCGTGAGCGGTGCGGCGCTGATCAACTCCAGCGGCATCGAATACGACTGGCGGCGGGTTGCTCGGCCGTTGCCGCAGCAGTTGCTGGCGCGGGGACTGGTGCAGGCGGGGCCGTTGGCGCTGGGGATCGCCGCTGTGGACGGCGCAGTGCTGGATGCCGATGGGCGCGTGAGTGCTCAGCTGTTTGCCATGGGCCCGCCGTTGCGCGGGATGTGGTGGGAGAGTACGGCGGTGACGGATGTCGCGGCGCAGGCTAAAGCGTTGGCTCAGCGGTTGGTGGATAGCCTGAGAGATTGATGCGTTCCCTCTGGCTCGCCCCTACAGGATATTGAGGTTGTGAAAACAATTTGCGCCACACCGCAGCCCCTGTAGGAGTGAGCCTGCTCGCGATAACGATCTATCAGTCACTTTTGATATTGACTGAACCACCGCGATCGCGAGCAGGCTCACTCCTACATTCGTTGCGTGGTGCCTGAAGGTATTACGCAACCACCCGATAGCACGGCACATACGCCGCACCACCCGGCAACTTCATCCGGTGCTGGGCGACGAAGGCTTTCAGTAGTGCATCCAGCGGCTGCATGATCGCCGCATCACCGCGGATCTGATACGGCCCGTGTTCTTCGATCAGGCGAATTCCCTTGTCCTTGACGTTGCCGGCGACGATGCCGGAAAACGCCCGACGCAAATTGGCCGCCAGTTCATGCGGTGGCTGGTCGCGGTGCAGTTTGAGATTGGCCATGTTTTCGTGAGTCGGATCGAACGGACGCTGGAAGCCCTCGTCGATCTTCAACAGCCAGTTGAAATGAAACGCATCGTTCCGCTCGCGGCGGAACTGCTTCACCGCTTTCAGTCCCTGGGTCATCTGCCGCGCCACTTCGGCCGGGTCATCGATGATGATCTCGTAATGCTGCTTCGCCGCTTCGCCGAGTGTTGCGACGACGAACGCATCCAGTTGCTCAAGATACGGCGCGGCATGCTTCGGCCCGGTGAGGATCACCGGGAATGGCAGACCTTCGTTGCCCGGGTGCATCAGGATACCGAGCAGGTAGAGGAACTCCTCGGCAGTACCGGCGCCCCCCGGGAAAATGATGATGCCGTGGCCAACACGGACAAAGGCTTCCAGACGCTTTTCGATGTCCGGCAGGATCACCAGCTCATTGACGATCGGGTTTGGCGCTTCGGCAGCGATGATGCCCGGCTCGGTCAGGCCGAGGTAGCGACCGCCGTGAATGCGCTGTTTGGCATGGGCGATGGTTGCGCCCTTCATCGGGCCTTTCATTACGCCCGGGCCGCAACCGGTGCAGATGTCGAGGCTGCGCAGGCCCAGTTCGTGGCCGACTTTCTTGGTGTATTTGTACTCTTCGGTGTTGATCGAGTGGCCACCCCAGCACACCACGATTTTCGGCTCGACGCCCGGGCGCAGGGTGCGCGCGTTGCGCAGCAGGTGGAATACATAGTCACTGATGCCCTGGGAATTGCTCAGATCGATGCGCTGGCTGTCGAGTTCGTTCTCGGTGTAGACGATGTCGCGCAGGGCGCTGAAGAGCATCTCGCGGGTACTGGCGATCATCTCGCCGTCGACGAACGCGTCGGCCGGAGCGTTCAGCAGCTCCAGGCGCACGCCGCGATCCTGTTGGTGAATACGGATTTCGAAGTCTTTGTAGGCTTCGAGAATGGTCTTGGCATTGTCGACATGCGCGCCGGTGTTGAGGATGGCCAGCGCGCACTGGCGGAAGAGGGTGTAGGTGCTGCCGGATCCGGCTTCGCTCAGTTGTTGGACTTCACGTTGAGAAAGGGTTTCCAGACTGCCTTTCGGGCTGACCGAGGCATTGATTACGTGTCGTTGGGTCATGCAGTGATCCTTAAAACGATGCCATCCGTAACGCAGCGGCGGGCATCCGAATAGTGTGTATCCATGAATGAAGATGGCACGATCTGCGCTGTACCGCCATGTCCCCGTTGGACGCTGAAAAGATGAAAAGGAGCCCCAGCATAGCTAAAACCCGCTGGGATGCGATAATGCGCCGGCGAGTTTTTTCCGTTGCGCCTTTTGTCACTCAGGGAAGTCATTTTCGATGTTCGAGATTCAGCCGATGGACCCCGCTACCTTTCGCCAGCAGACCCGCCGCAGCACAGTCATCATCGCGGTGCTGTTCCTGCTGCTGGCGATGCTGTTTTCGTCGGTCGCGGTGGCAGTGTTCGGTGAGCCCGATGGGGATAATCTGCGCTTCAATGTTGGCGGCGTGTTCGTGGCGTTTCTGCTGACGGCAGCGCTGTTGCGCGGACGTTTCTGGCATCAGACCTGGATGGCACCAGCCGTGTATGGCTGGCGCCTCAAGCGCAACCTGATGAGCATCACCAACGTGATGCATCAGGTCACAGCGGCGGTGCAAAACAACGATGCGACGGCGATGAAGGTGTTGCGTTTCTACCACTTGGGATTGCTGCAGATGCACGAGCTGGACGGCAACTCCAGTGATCACGGCCAATTGCGTGACGAAGTCGAACAGCATAAGGCGCGGATGCAGGCGCAGGGCCTTGATCCACACCAGCCACGCTTCGACCCGCAATGGCTGGAGACATTGAAACCGGCCTCGCGTTAAAACGGAATGCGCCGGGCGCGGCGCAGTTTCCATGAGCGCAGCAGGCGCGCGTAGACGATCAGGTTGATCGCCAGTACCACGCTGCCGAGCGCCAGTTGAATCTGCGGGGTCAGACCTGCCGGGTAGATGATCGGCCAGATGTAATGCTCGATGAAGCCGCCGGCGTATTCGGTCTGCCCGGCCGCGTGGCGCATCAGGTTTTCCCAGTAGGTCAGCGGGCAGGTCAGGTGCAACACCTCGACCGCCACGCCCCAGGCTGCCGCTGGCAGGTGCAGCCACATCAGCCGTGGCCAGCGCAGCACCAACAGCCCGCCGAGCAGGACGAAGAGGATGAAACTCAAGTGAAACAGCACCAGCCCGTCGGCGGCGATTCGGTACAGCATGGCGTCTTCCTGACGTGAAGATGAATGGCGCTATGGTACGCCGCGCGAGACAAAATTCCTTGGTGAATTCGGATCAGGAAAAGTGTTCTACCCTTTAACAATGATCAACTTGTTCAGAGGTGAGATGCACATGGCGAACGAGCAAACGCGTCCCGATGAAGATGAGCCGACAGAGGCCGAGATCGAGCGGCAGAAGAGAAGGGAGGAGAAAACCTGGAAGCATGATGACAGCCGCGAGCTGTCGGAGCGCGATCAGGAGCGTCCTCTGAAGCCTTGAATGACGCATACGAAGAGCCCCGCATCAGCGGGGCTCTTCGCGTTTCAGAGGTCTTCCAGCTGCGTGAAGTCCGGGTATGTCGCTCGATACCCCAACGTTCGATCGATCCACGCATTGAGCTCATTGACCATCACCGGCGGATGGCCGGGGTAACCCTCGAGGGTGCTGCGCAAGGTGCGTTCGATGTCGGGCACGCTGTGCAGGTTTCGGGTCTTGATGTAATGGCCGATAAAACAGTCGAGTTCCAGGCGTTCTGTCTTGGACAGATGGACACACTTCAGGCCGCTGACCTGTTTGATTGCAAAATCGTCGCTCACTTATTTCTCTGCAAGGCTTGAAAGTTGTTGATGGATTCCTGATCTCTTTGACTCTTTGGTCAACTGGTATACCAATCGGAAAGGCGGCGCGCATGCTATCCGCAGCGCGAGAAAATGTATGTATGACAGTCGAAATGTCAGACAGGCGGTTGATTCGCTCAAACGGCTGTTTTATCGAGGCTGTTTCGCGGTTGAAACACTTTTTGTAACGCTGAGGAATCAATGCAAGGCATGTGCGGATAACGCGCCGAATCGGCAGATATTTAGTCGATCCATCGTTCAACTGCTCGCCCGCCAATCTGCCTTGACGGTGCGCAATACCGTGATTACGTTATGCAAAATTAGAATTTAAAAATTGAATTCAAGAGCGTTATGGTCTATGCAAATCTCATTTGCAGGACTCGCCATGAAGCTGTCTCGTTTCCTACGCCGCTCGCTGACCATTGCCTTGTTGACCTCGCCACTGGCCTACGCCGCGGAGCCTATAGTCCTGCACGTCGGCGATCAGAACTACTACAACGTCCGTGCTTCGGTCGAAGCCTCAGGTGTTTTGAAAGACGCGCCTTACACAGTCGACTGGAAACACTTCCAGGCTGCCGCGCCGCTCGCTGAAGCGTTGCAAACCGGCTCGCTGGATCTGGGTTTTCTCGGCGATTCCGGTTTCCTTTTCCTTGCTGCCAAACAGGCACCAGTGAAACTGATTGGCGTATCGCGGCAGAACCCCGACACCATTGCCTTACTGGTGCCCAAGGATTCGCCGGTGAAAACCATCGCCGACCTCAAGGGAAAAAAAGTCGCTTACTGGCCCGGAGCCTGGAGCCAGCAACTGACCTTGCGCGCTCTGGAGCAGGGTGGTCTGCCGGAAAACTACGTCGACTTCGTCAAGCTGATGCCGATCGACGCGGCCGCCGCTTTGCCGCAGGGCAGCATCGACGCCTTTCCGGTGTGGGAACCGTATATCTCGCAACAGATCTTGTTCTCTGGCGCTCGGCCGATCCTGACGGCGAAAAACCTGATGCCAGGGCTGAGCGCCATCGCGGCTTCGACTCCCTCGATCGACAGCAAGCGTGCGGCGATTGCCGATTTTCTCGGACGATTGAAACAAGCGCGAGCCTGGGTTGATCACCATACCGACGAGTACGCTGACCTCTGGGCAAAAAAGGCCAACCTCGATCAGATGGTCTCGCGGCATTGGTTGCGCCAGGCGCACATGAGCGTCGGACCGGTGGATCAGCAGGCGGCAGCGGATCTGCAGAGCACGGCGGACTTCCTGTTCAAAGTCAAAGCACTGCCCGCACCGCTGGCGACGGCAGGCATCATCGACACTTCGTTTCAACAAGCCTTGACTCACTGAAAACCAGCATCGGAACCAAACCCTGTGTACCTTATCCAACCTGCGCTCGCTGGCAGCAGCGCAGGAAAGGACAAGGGCGAGGGAGTTTTGCCATTGGACAACACGACGGCTATCGCCGGACTCAGGGCGAAACATGACTTCCGGATGCAAACTTCTCTGTGCTGCGCTCGTCGCGTTCGGTCTGGCCGGCTGCATCGCCGCGCCGGTCGAAATGACCGCGCAAACCGAAACCCGCCTGCAGTCCCGGGCACCCGTACGTTTTCTCCTGACGTTCGATGATGGCCCCAGCGCTTCAGGTTTGTGGAATCCCACGGCCACGGTGCTCGACAGCCTCAAAAGCAACCCCGTACAGGCAAACATCAAAGCCGTGTTTTTCGTGCAGACCCGGGCGCCTCGGGCAGGTGACAGCGAGATCGGTCGCAGCTTGATGCGTCGTGAACACGCCGAGGGGCATATTTTGGCCTTTCACACCGCGACTCACTGGCACACCAACCATCGCTCGCTTGATCCGCAAGAACTGGAGCAGTCGCTGACCGAGGGCAGCGCCGACATCGCAACTATCACTGGAGCGCCGCCCAAGCTGTTGCGCCCGCCATTCTGGAACTATGACAAACGCACATTCGCGGCCTACCAGAAGCACGCCTTGCACGTTTTGCTCACGGATGTGAGCGCCAATGACGGCAAGGTCTGGGGCTTCAATGCCAGTCCCCGGCGTCGCGCGAATATGCTGCGGCAGTTGTCCGAAGTGCGCGAACGCATCGCCGTTGGTCAATTGCCGACGGTGGACGGTGTGATTCCGGTGGTGGTGACGTTCCATGATCTCAATCGCTACACGGCGCGCCACACCCGAGAATATCTGCAGATTCTGCTCGATAGCGCGGCGGCAACCGGCGTTAGACTGGCGGACAAGCCGTTCTACGACGATCAGGCCGCGCTGGAAAAAGCTGCGCTGGCGCGCACTGTCCAGCAAAGCGCTGAACCGGTGAATCTGCCCGGAATGTGGAACTGGATCTGGGATCACGACGCACATTGAGTGGCGTAAGTAATCTGTGATCGGCTTGGCATTTTCGGGCCGGGCAATGAACACTTCCTGCATCTATGCTCGTTGGATCGATTCCGCCTGCGAGGCGTCCGTCCATGCTTGCCATTGCCGATATTTGTCGCATCGTCGAGTCAGGCTTCCCTAACTACAAATGTGATTGCGCGCCAACGGCGCAGGGGTTGTTGCGCATCGAGGTGTATGAGCCGGGCAGCGGGCGTATTGATCTGTTGCTGGATGGCGTTTCTCCCGAACATCTGGTGACCATCCGGGACATTTCCAATTTCATCGGTGAGTTGCGCACTGAAATGAACGCGGGACGCCGGGCTTTCGCCGGCTGACTTTATAACCGCCGTTGAAAGGCCTGCACGATGCGCCGCGTGGCGTCGTTGGTTTCGAGATTGTGCACGGCATCGAGCGGAAACCAGATGCAATCGACGATTTCGTTCTGCGGGCGGACATCGTCGATGTTGACCACTGAGGCCTCGTAAACGTGATGCCGCGTGCTACCGGACTGCAGGTCCATCAAGTACAGCACTTCGTCGGCATTCAGCCCGGTTTCTTCCTGCAACTCGCGCACGGCAGCGGCCGCGCGGGTTTCCCCGCGCTCGACCTTGCCGCCGGGCAATGACCACGGATGACGGGGTTTGCGCACGAGGAGGATGTGACGATCCTGCTCGCAGATGACGGTAGCGCGTACTTTCATGGATGCCTTGCCGGGTAATGTCATAAAAATGTAATCAAACTGCAATATTCGAGCCGTGCGCGGGTTTAAAGGTTCCCGTTTAATTGGGAGCCTTCTGCATGTGGAAAAGTGCCGGCCTATTGACAGTAAGGGACGCGACATCCGGTTTACACCGCAGCGGGGACCCGGTGTAAGGTGAACACGTACACCGAAAACACCGTTGGCAAAAAGGAGGTGCTCATGAGCATTCCAATGCTGAACAAGCTGCACATGAACGGTTATGACGTGCTCAGCGTGAACAACGGCCCCTGGCGGGTCTGCACGCAGGGCGATCGATTGGCGTCATTCACCAGCAGGGAGGAGGCGATGGCCTATGCGGCGGCGCTTCCCGGCTATAAAAAACGCTCCAGGCCGGTGCAGAGTCACAAAGTCGGTTGACATGTAGTCATGAAGCCCCGGTTGCGACCGGGGCTTTTTTGTTGAAGCAGGCGCATCGGCGTCAGTGGATTTTGGATCGGCTGATGGTCCGGGCTTTTACCTCCTTGGCATAACCTTGCAATCTTTCCTCGTCGCTTTGCAGGATTTCGCAAGAGCGCAAAACGGTCTGGGCGTCTGCCTCGTTACCCGATTTGCGCAGCTGTTCAGCGATGCGCTTGAGGTCGACTGCCGACCATCTCAGGTCGGACGCCACGCTTTGCAGATCCCGTTGAAGTTCGTGTTCGTATTCATTGAGCCGCATGATCACCTCCAGAACATTCTCGGTAGAAAAGAGTAGCCGCATTTTTCCAGATGCAACCGGGTCATCTGACGCTCGGCTGCACCGATGTAAAAAATTGTCCGATCGCCGATAACGGCGGGGTGCCACGATGGATGTGCACGCGGTTAAACGGTACATTCGCTTTTTTTCAGATCAGGTAAACAGCATGCGCGTATGGATCGGCACTTTGGCATTGGCCCTGTTGACGGGTTGCTCGTTACCAGCATCGTTGGTGCCGGGCGAGCCAAACCTCAGCAAGACCAGTGACAAGCCTCCCAGAGAATATGCGGCATGTTTGTTACCGTTGTGGCAGAAGGACGTCGCCAAGACTGCGCAGACGTCGATTTCCAACGGCTATCGAATTACCGCGCCGAGCATTATCACGGCGGATGAGATTCTCGATATCGTCAAGTACAAGGACGGCAGCAAAGTGTCCCTTTACCAAGGGCCGCCATGGGCCAAGTCCGGGTCGCTGCGCCAATCGGTGCGTGACTGCCTGTAGCCACGCCTCTGATTCACAGCAAAGGCAGACACCGAATCCCCGGTGTCTGCCTTTTTTCCTGGATGGAGATTTGATTCAGGGCGCGGTGTTGGCGGTGGGCAATCTCTGTCTGTGGATCGGCTCGAAGGGGTTTTCATTAGGACGCTGGGATGATCGGGCGCAAACGCTCTGGGCATTTGTGTTTTCGCTGATGCTGGGATTGTTTGCCTGTTACCTGGCTACGAATGAGAAATTGCATGGCTGGTTACGCCGGCGAAACGTCACGAAACAATCTTCTTATCCGAGTGAATGGTTCTGCGCTTTTTCCCAATATGAGCGCTTCATAACCCTGCATTTAAATGACGAAAGGCGCGTATTAGGCTGGCCCGTCGAGTGGCCACGCGAATCATCCAATGGTCAGTTCGTGATGAAATACCCGCGTTGGCTCAGCGATGATGGCCAACCGGCACCTATTGGCGCCGAGTTTTTATTGATAGATTCCGCGAAAGTCAAATGGGTTGAGTTCAGCCCAACATCAGAGGGATCAGCATGCCAACTGCCAGAGCACCACAACCCATGCCAAAGCATTTAGAGCGACTCTTTGTCGGGCCGGACGGGAAAATGCTTGAAGTGCCCTTGATCAAGGGGCCCAGTGCGCCGCCGCCTCTGAAACCCCGGCCTACACGATAAGCTTCCTCAGCCCCAACCCTCCACCACCGCCCGGCGAATCGCCTCCAGCAACATCGCGAACGCCGGGTTGTCATTGTTCTCCCGCCAGATCAGATGCAGCTCGCTCTGCACCCCTTCGCCGAGATCGATCTCGCGAAACACCACATTCCTGAACACCACGCTGGTCGCGCAACGCGGTACCAGTGCCAGACCCATGCCGGCGTTGACCAGCGCCAGAATCGTCAGCGAAGACCCCAGCCATTGCACGTAATCCGGTGCCACCCGCGCTGAACGCAGCGTACCGGTCAACAGTTCGTTGAACGGCGGATAAGCTTCATGGGAGTACATCAGGAACGGTTGTTTATCCAGATCAGCGACTGACACTTCAGCCGCGTTTGCCAGCCGATGCCCGCTCGGTACCGCCAGCACGAACGGCTCGCGCACCAGGCATTCGGTGGCATAGCCCGGTTCCTGCAATGGCGCCCGGGCGATGCCCAAGTCGATACGGCGAGCCCTCAACGCCTCGTGTTGCTGATAGGTGTTCATCTCTGCCAGATCGATTTTTACCTGGGGCTGCTTGAGTCGCGCTTCGGCGATCACCTTGGGTAGAAACTCATACACCGCGCTGCCGACGAACGCGATGTTCACCGTACCGATATCGCCCTCGGCAAACCGGCGTGCGGTGACCGCCGCTTGCTGTGCGCGCTCCAGCAGATTCTGCGCTTCAACGAAAAACGCCCGGCCCGCCGCCGTCAGCGCAACGCTGCGGGTGCTGCGGGTGAACAGCTCGACGCCAAGGTGATGTTCGAGCAATTGAATCTGCCGACTCAGCGGCGGCTGGGTCATGTTCAGGCGTTCGGCGGCGCGGCGGAAGTTGAGTTCCGTGGCGACCGTGGTGAAACAGCGCAGTTGGGTGAGTTCGAACATTGATCTAATCCGGGTATCAATCGAATGCCAGTTTAGATTAGACGGGATCAATGCGCGGCGTCCATGATCGGCTCATCGCTTCAAGCCATCCCTAAAAAAACAAGATCGGGAGTCGCCCCTTGAAAACCCTCCAGAATTCGCTGGACATCACGGTGCTTGCCCGCGCCGCCGCCAAGGTCAAGCGCCATGTGCTGCCGCTGTTCGTAGTGATGTTCATCGTCAATTACATCGACCGGGTCAACATCGGTTTCGTGCGCAGCCATCTGGAGACCGATCTGGGCATCGGCGCGGCGGCTTATGGATTGGGTGCCGGTCTGTTTTTTATCGGTTACGCATTGTTCGAAGTGCCATCGAACATGTTGTTGCAGCGCTACGGCGCGCGGGTCTGGCTGACCCGGATCATGTTCACCTGGGGCGCTGCGGCCATGGCCATGGCATTTGTCCAGGGTGAAACCAGTTTCTA
The DNA here is from genome assembly GCF_003105095.1 of Pseudomonas sp. NDM. Classification (NCBI taxonomy): domain Bacteria; kingdom Pseudomonadati; phylum Pseudomonadota; class Gammaproteobacteria; order Pseudomonadales; family Pseudomonadaceae; genus Pseudomonas; species Pseudomonas sp. NDM. The sequence continues at coordinate 33,443 of NZ_QETJ01000042.1, forward strand.
TGTACTGCGCTTTATCCTTGGCGCGGCGGAGGCCGGGTTCTTCCCGGGCATCATTTACTACTTCACCCAGTGGCTGCCGGCGTCCGAGCGCGGCAAAACCATGGCGGTGTTTCTCAGCGGCTCGGCAATTGCCTCGGTGATTTCCGGCCCGGTCTCCGGTGCGCTGCTGCATATCAGCGGCTTGGGCATGCACGGCTGGCAGTGGATGTTTTTGATCGAAGGCGCGGCCTCAGTGGTCTTGTGCGCATTCGTCTGGTTCTGGCTGCAATCGCATCCGCGGCAAGCGAAATGGCTCAGCGAGGAAGAGCGAGACGCGCTGGTCGCGGCGATTGCCGAGGAACAGCGCGCCCGCGAAGCGGTACAAGTCGCCAAGCCGTCGATGTTCAAGCTGCTGGCCGACCGGCAGATCGCGCTGTTCTGCTTCATCTATTTCTCCATTGCCCTGACCATCTATGGCGCGACGTTCTGGCTGCCAAGCATGATCAAGAAGATGGGCAACCTCGGAGATTTCCAGGTCGGGCTGCTTAATTCGATTCCCTGGATTATTTCGATTGTCGCCATGTACGGCTTTGCAGCGATGGCCGGCAAGTGGAAATTCCAACAGGCCTGGGTCGCGCTGACCCTGGTGATCGCGGCCATCGGCATGTTCATGTCGACCACGGGCGGGCCGGTGTTTGCTTTCGTCGCCATCTGTTTCGCGGCCATCGGCTTCAAAGCGGCGTCGGCGCTGTTCTGGCCGATCCCGCAAAGCTATCTGGATGCACGCATCGCTGCGGCGGTGATCGCGCTGATCAACTCCATTGGCAACCTTGGCGGCTTTGTCGCGCCGACCGCGTTCGGCATTCTCGAACAAACCACCGGCTCCATCGAAGGCGGCCTGTATGGCCTGGCAGCGACATCGCTGGTCGCCGCCGTGGTGATCTTCTTCGCCCGCACAGCGCCCGGTGCCAAAGGCCAAATCCCGGCAAAGCCAAGTGACGAAGCCGCCGTTGTGGCGCCGGTTCGTCCGGCTGCGAGCCACTGAATCGATTGTTGATCTGTCAGGAGCGTCATCTTGAAAATCACCCGTGTCAGCGTCACCCCGATTGCCTTCCGCGATCCGCCACTGCTCAACGCCAGTGGCATCCACGAACCTTTTGCCTTGCGCTCGATCATCGAGATCGAGAGTGACAACGGCTACATCGGCCTCGGCGAAAGCTACGGCGATGCCCCGGCGCTGGCGATCCAGCAACAATTGCAGAGTCAGTTGATCGGCCTTGATCCGTTCAATCTCAATCAATTGCGCGCGATCGTGCAGGCCACCGTGGCGGCGAATAAACCCGCAAGCATCGCTGGCGCCGAACTGGCGCCCGGTTCCCACGCCAGCAAAGCGGTGAGTAATGCCTACTCGGCATTCGAAGTGGCGTTTCTCGATTTGCAGGCGCACTACCTGAATGTGCCGCTGGTGGACCTGCTCGGCGGGGCGATCCGCGAGGAAGTGCCGTTTAGCGCCTACCTGTTTTTCAAATACGCCGAGCATATCGACTCGCCTTACAAGCCGGACAACTGGGGCGAGGCGCTGAACGAGCAGCAGATCGTCGCGCAGGCCGCGCGGATGATCGAGGCGTACGGATTCAAGAGCATCAAGCTCAAGGCTGGCACCTTGCCGCCGGAGCATGAAGTGGCGTGCATCAAGGCGCTGAAAAAAGCCTTTCCGGGATTTCCGCTGCGCATCGACCCAAACGGCAACTGGTCGCTGGAGACGGCGATTCGCATGGCCGAACTACTCGGCGATGATCTGCAGTATTACGAAGACCCGACCCCCGGCCTTGATGGCATGGCCGAATTGCACAAGCGCACCGGTCTGCCCCTGGCGACCAATATGGTGGTCACCGATTTCGACGAGTTCCGCCGCAGCGTTGCGCAGAACAGTGTGCAGATCGTCCTTGCCGACCACCATTACTGGGGTGGTCTGCGTGATACGCAGACGCTGGCGAAAATGTGCGAGGTATTCGGGCTCGGCGTGTCGATGCATTCCAACTCGCACCTGGGCATCAGCCTGATGGCCATGGCGCACGTCGCGGCGGCGGTGCCGAATCTGGATTACGCCTGTGACACTCACTACCCGTGGCAGGAGCCGGACGAGGAAGTGATCAAGGGCGGCAAGCTACCGATCGTCGATGGCTGCGTGAAGATCACCAGGGCGCCCGGGCTGGGGCTGGAACTGGATCATGAGCAACTGGGCAAGCTGCATGATCAGTACCTGACCTGCGGGATTCGCCAGAGGGATGATGTGCGGCAGATGCAGCGGTACAAGGCGGATTGGCGGGCGGTGAAGCCCCGATTCTGAGGTGTCTGATTTGGCGCTATCGCGAGCAGGCTCACTCCTACAGTTTGAAATGCGCT
>NZ_QETJ01000043.1:0-35560 GCF_003105095.1 Pseudomonas sp. NDM
ATGCGGTGTGTCAGTTAGAGATGATGTGGCTGACCCGACGCTTTCGCGAGCAGGCTCGCTCCCACAGGGATCCCCGGTTGACCTCAAGCCGGGCTGTCGATCTGCTCCAGCATCCACTTCACGAAATCCCGTACCTTCGGCACTTCCGCCGCGTGCTCGGGGTAGGCCAGGTAATAGGCGTCGCTGCTGGGCATCGCATGCTGCCAGGGTATGACCAGTTTGCCCTCGGCCAATTCCTCTTCCACCAGAAACCGTGGCAGGAGTGCCACGCCGCAGCCGACCTGGGCGGCGCGGATGCACATATAGAAGGTTTCGAAACGCGGCCCGTGGTAGCTGTGTTCGGTGTGGTAGCCCTGGCTGTCAAACCAGTCGTGCCAGGCCTGCGGTCGCGAGGCATTTTGCAGCAGCACCAGATCGGTGAGTTGCGTCGGGTCAGTCAAAGGCGTGTCGGGCAGGCTGCCCGGGGCGCAGACCGGTACCAGTTCTTCGCCGAACAATTTCAGGGACTCCGTACCCGGGCGCGACGCCTGGCCGAAATAGAAGGCCAGATCGCTGCGCCCTTGCAACAGATCATCGGCTTCCTGCTCGTTGCACAGGTCCAGATGGATCGACGGATGGCGCAGTCGCCAGCCTTTCAGGCGCGGCACCAGCCAGCGGGCACCGAAGGTCGAAGGGGTGGATACACGCAGGACTTCGGTCTCTCCGCCGTAGGAACGCAGGTAATGCGTCGACATCTCCACTTGAGTGAGGATTTTTCTGACTTCGACCAGATACAAATCTCCGGCCGGAGTCATCTGCAAACGCCGACGCACGCGGCGGAACAGCAAGTGCTGCAACAGTTCTTCAAGCTGTGCAACCTGTTTGCTCACCGCACTCTGGGTCAGGTTCAGCTCTTCGGCGGCGCGGGTAAAACTCAGGTGCCGGGTCACGGCCTCGAAGCATTGCAGCGCGGTGATCGAGGGCAAGTGGCGTTTGTTCAGCATGGCCAGTCCTTTTCCTTGTCTTTCTGTACGCAGCATGAATAAACGGAATGATATCTGGCGTAAAGGTCGTTTGTTGCATCGCCGCAGTGACGCTACAACTAAAGGCCTGCCCGGCCATGAACTGAATGGCCGCACACATTCTGTTTTTGCTTGAGGAGAGACCGATGGTTGCCGCATTGCTTGATCGTCTGGGAGTCAACCCGGCCCTGTACCAGAACGGCAAAGTGCCGGTGCATTCGCCCATCGATGGCAGTCGGATTGCCTCGGTGAACTGGGAAGGCGCTGCCGAAGTCGAGCAGCACATCAGTCGTGCAGATCATGCATTCGAGCACTGGCGCAAGGTCCCGGCGCCGCGTCGCGGCGAGCTGGTGCGTCAGTTCGGCGAAGTGTTGCGCGAATACAAGGCCGACCTCGGCGAGCTGGTGTCGTGGGAAGCCGGCAAGATCACGCAGGAAGGTCTGGGTGAAGTGCAGGAGATGATCGACATCTGCGACTTCGCCGTCGGCCTGTCGCGCCAGTTGTACGGTTTGACCATCGCCTCCGAGCGTCCCGGCCACCACATGCGCGAAACCTGGCATCCACTTGGCGTGGTCGGCGTGATCAGCGCGTTCAACTTCCCGGTCGCGGTGTGGGCGTGGAACACCACGCTGGCGCTGGTTTGCGGCAACCCTGTGGTGTGGAAACCCTCGGAGAAAACCCCGCTGACCGCGCTGGCCTGTCAGGCGCTGTTCGACCGCGTGGTGAAGAATTTCAGCGATGCCCCGGCGAGCCTGTGCCAAGTGGTGATTGGCGGTCGCGATGCCGGCGAAGCGCTGGTCGACGATCCGCGTGTCGCGCTGATCAGCGCCACCGGCAGCACGCGCATGGGCCGCGAAGTGGCGCCGAAAGTCGCCGCGCGTTTTGCCCGCAGCATACTTGAGCTGGGCGGCAACAATGCGATGATCCTCGGCCCGAGCGCCGATCTGGACATGGCGGTGCGCGCGATTCTGTTCAGCGCCGTCGGCACCGCCGGGCAACGCTGCACGACCCTGCGTCGCCTGATCGCTCACGAATCGGTGAAGGAAGAAATCGTCACCCGCCTCAAAGCCGCGTATTCGAAAGTACGCATCGGCCATCCGCTGCAAGGCAATCTGGTCGGCCCGCTGATCGACAAACACAGCTTCGAAAACATGCAGGATGCGCTGGAGCAGGCACTCAGCGAAGGCGGCCGGGTGTTCGGCGGCAAGCGCCAACTGGAAGATCAGTTCCCCAATGCCTACTACGTATCGCCAGCCATCGTGGAAATGCCCGAGCAGAGCGATGTGGTCTGCAGCGAAACCTTCGCGCCGATTCTGTATGTGGTTGGCTACAGCGATTTCGAGGAAGCGCTGCGCTTGAACAACGCTGTGCCGCAAGGCCTGTCGTCGTGCATCTTCACCACCGATGTTCGCGAGGCCGAGCGGTTCATGTCGGCGGTCGGCAGCGACTGCGGCATCGCCAACGTCAACATCGGCCCGAGCGGTGCGGAAATCGGCGGCGCCTTTGGTGGCGAGAAAGAGACCGGCGGCGGCCGTGAGTCCGGCTCCGATGCCTGGCGCGCCTACATGCGCCGGCAGACCAACACCGTCAACTACTCGCTGGAATTGCCGTTGGCGCAGGGCATTACCTTTGACTGATGGAGATTGATGCGATGGCCCTGTGGGAGCGAGCCTGCTCGCGAATGCGTCAGGTCAGTCGACATTGATGTTGGCTGATTTACCGCTTTCGCGAGCAGGCTCGCTCCCACAGGATCTGCAGTGTGTTTGTTGGGTTTCTGTTGGAGTCTGGCAATGCCGTTACGCGAAGAATGTCTGTGGGAAAAGCTCACGCCACTACGTCCGGATCATTCGGCGCTCAGGGGTGAGGTCAAGGTCGATGTCTGCGTGATCGGCGCCGGATTCACCGGGTTGTCGGCGGCGCTGCATCTGTTGGAAAAGGGCAAAAGCGCCTGCGTGCTGGAGGCTCATCGCGCAGGGCACGGCGGCTCCGGGCGCAACGTCGGGCTGGTCAATGCCGGCATGTGGATTCCCCCGGACGAGATCGAGGCCGGTTTCGGCGAGGCGGTCGGCAGCCAGCTCAACCGCATGCTCGGGGCGGCGCCGGCGCTGGTGTTCAGCCTTGTGGATAAATACCACATCGATTGCCAGTTGCGTCGCGAAGGCACTTTGCACATGGCGCATAACGCCAAGGGCGAGGCGGACCTGCGCAGTCGCGAGCAGCAATGGAAACGCCGTGGCGCGCCGGTCGAGTTGCTGACCGGCAAAGCCTGCGAGCAAGCCACCGGTACGCAGAAAATCGCCGCTGCGCTGCTTGATCGTCGCGCCGGCACGCTTAATCCGATGGCCTATGTCACCGGGTTGGCCAACGCGGTGCTGGGGCTCGGCGGGCAGATGTTCGATCATTCACCAGTGACTCGCCTCGAACGCATCGGGCAGAAATGGTCAGTGCAGACCGCCCAGGGTGCGGTGCTCGCCGAGCAAGTGGTCATAGCCTCCAATGCCTACACCGAAGGCGACTGGACCGAGCTCAAACGCAATTTCTTTCCCGGTTATTACTATCAGGTCGCCTCGGTGCCGCTCACCGAAGACGCCGCGCAGGCGATTCTTCCGGGCGGGCAGGGCTCGTGGGACACCCGCCAGGTGCTGAGCAGTATTCGCCGCGACAAGGACGGACGTCTGCTGCTCGGCAGCCTCGGTAATGGCAATCAGAAACCGACATGGTTTCTCAAAGCCTGGGCTGATCGGGTCCAGCAGCATTACTTCCCCAATCTGAAGCCGGTCGAGTGGGAATGCACCTGGACCGGGCGCATTGCTTTTACGCCTGATCACCTGATGCGCCTGTTCGAGCCGGCGCCGGGACTGGTGGCCGTCACCGGTTATAACGGTCGCGGCGTGACCACCGGCACCGTAGTCGGCAAAGCCTTCGCCGATTACCTGTGCCACGGCGATGCACAGGCACTGCCGATTCCCTTCGCACCGATGCAGCCCTTGGCGGGTGCGGGCTTGCGCAGTTGCCTGTACGAGGCCGGGTTTTCCCTGTATCACGCGGGCCAGTGCCTGCGCATCGTTATTTGAGTGTTGAAATTTGTTGCCGGACGCAGCGCTTTTGCAGCCAGCGACTAGCCTGTAATGGTGCGGGTTGTAGCAGTTGCGCACCAGCAGTGTGCAGTTCGGTGACGCGGGCTGTTACAGGCGGGTTGCACGTCGTTTGCCGCTGCGGTTGCAATGATGGCGCGCGCGGGTTGCGCCTGAAAAAACAAACGGTTTCACCTTCCGCGGTTTAGACGGTTGCACGCCCAATGAAAATGGGAACGAAACAGTCGAAATAACAACAACGCAGCGACTTTTTGAAGAATAAAAAACCGATGGCACGGGCCTTGCTCTGCGCTTTGAGTGAAGTGAAGTCGCAGTGCCAACTAAAAAAAACCTTGGAGCACCACCTCATGTCCCAGACGTTTTACAAGAAAGGCTTTCTGGCCCTCGCAGTGGCTACTGCGCTGGGTGTTTCTGCGTTTGCTCAAGCTGATATCAAGATCGGTGTAGCGGGTCCGATGACCGGTGCCAACGCGGCATTCGGCGAGCAGTACATGAAGGGTGCACAGGCGGCGGCCGATGCGGTCAACGCGGCGGGCGGCGTCAACGGCGAGAAAATCGTCCTGGTCAAAGGCGATGATGCCTGCGAACCGAAGCAGGCGGTGACGGTCGCCAAGGACCTCACCAACCAGAAAGTCGCCGGCGTGGTCGGTCACTTCTGCTCTTCGTCGACCATTCCAGCGTCGGAGATCTACGACGAAGCCGGGATCATTGCGATCACTCCGGGCTCGACCAACCCGCAGGTCACCGAGCGTGGCCTGAGCGCCATGTTCCGTATGTGCGGACGTGATGACCAGCAAGGCATCGTTGCCGGCGACTACATCGTCGACATCCTCAAGGGCAAGAAAGTCGTTGTCCTGCACGACAAGGACACCTACGGCCAAGGCCTGGCGGACGCCACCAAGGCGCAACTGGAAAAACGCGGCGTCAAGCCTGTGCTGTACGAAGGCCTGACCCGTGGCGAGAAAGACTTCAGCACCATCGTGACCAAGATCCGTGGCGCCGGCGCCGATGTCGTCTACTTCGGCGGCCTGCACCCGGAGGCCGGTCCACTGGTTCGTCAACTGCGTGAACAAGGCCTGAAAGACGTCAAGTTCATGTCCGACGACGGCATCGTGACCGACGAGCTGGTGACCACCGCCGGCGGCCCGCAATTCACCGATGGCGTGCTGATGACCTTCGGCGCCGACCCGCGCCTGCTGCCTGAAAGCAAGACCGTAGTGGACGCATTCCGCAAGGCCGGCACCGAGCCTGAGGGCTACACCCTGTACGCCTATGCCTCGGTTCAGACCCTGGCTGCCGCGTTCAACGGCGCCAAGTCCAACAAGGGCGAAGAGGCTGCAGCCTGGTTGAAGAAAAATCCGGTGAAAACCGTGATGGGCGAAAAAACCTGGGATTCCAAGGGCGACCTGAAAGTCTCCGACTACGTGGTTTACCAGTGGGACAAGGACGGCAAATACCACCAGCTGGAAAAGCAGAAGTAAGGGCTGAAGCGATCATCTGATCACCACGGTTTTCTTGTAGGAGTGAGCCTGCTCGCGATAGCGGTTGAACATTCAACACATGTGTTGCCTGTCAGTCCGTCATCGCGAGCAGGCGAAGGCCTACAGGGGGCGGTGGTGGTCCGATGGTCACGCTCCGACATTGCTCCGACGTACATCTGTATTTTTCCTAGAAGAACCGCGCGCCATTGGTGCGCAGGTTCTCACTGCGTGAGATTGCGTTATGGATGGTATTTTCCTGCAGCAACTGGTCAATGGCCTGACCCTCGGGTCGGTCTATGGCCTGATCGCCATCGGCTACACAATGGTCTACGGCATCATCGGCATGATCAACTTCGCCCACGGCGAGGTTTACATGATTTCCGCTTACCTGGCGGCAATCAGTCTGGCTCTGCTGGCTTACTTCGGTATCGAATCCTTCCCGCTGCTGATGCTCGGCACGCTGATCTTCACCATCGTCGTCACGGCGGTGTATGGCTGGGTCATCGAGCGTGTCGCCTACAAACCCCTGCGCAACTCGACCCGCCTGGCGCCGCTGATCAGCGCCATCGGTATTTCGCTGATTCTGCAGAACTACGCACAGATCGCTCAGGGCGCCAAACAACAGGGCGTGCCTACGCTGCTGACCGGTGCCTGGCGTGTTGAAGTCGGCAGCGGCTTCGTGCAACTGACCTACACCAAAGTCTTCATCCTGATCGCCGCGTTCGTCGGCATGGGGCTGCTGACCTACGTCATCAAATACACCAAGCTCGGCCGCATGTGCCGCGCGACCCAGCAAGACCGCAAGATGGCCTCGATCCTGGGGATCAACACCGACCGGGTGATTTCCTACGTGTTCATCATCGGTGCAGCCATGGCGGCACTCGCTGGTGTGCTGATCACCATGAACTACGGCACGTTCGACTTCTATGCCGGCTTCATCATCGGCATCAAAGCGTTCACCGCAGCGGTTCTGGGTGGCATCGGCTCACTGCCCGGCGCCATGCTCGGCGGGATCATCCTCGGCATCTCCGAGTCGCTGTTCTCCGGTCTGGTCAACTCCGACTACAAAGACGTGTTCAGTTTCTCGCTGCTCGTCCTCGTACTGGTCTTCCGGCCGCAGGGCCTGTTGGGCCGTCCTCTTGTGTCGAAGGTGTAAGCGATGTCTGCAACCACTGAAAAATCCATCGATATCAAAAAAAGTCTGGTCGAGGCGATTCTTGCCGGCCTGATTGCGCTGATCGTGTTCGGGCCGATTGTCGGCGTGGTCCTCGACGGCTACAGCTTCAATCTCGAAGCAACCCGCGTGGCGTGGATCATTGCCATCGTCATGGCCGGGCGTTTTGCCCTCAGCCTGTTCCTGCAGACGCCCAAGGGCCTGAAGATCCTCGACGGATTCGAGAGCACCGGTTCCGGCGTGCACGTGCTGCCGGCGGATTACAAATCGCGGCTGCGCTGGATCATTCCGTTGATCATTGTGCTGGCGATCATCGTGCCGTTTGTTTCCAACTCCTACCTGCTTGGCGTGGTCATCCTCGGTTTGATCTACGTACTGCTGGGGCTGGGGCTGAACATCGTGGTCGGTCTGGCCGGTCTGCTCGATCTCGGCTACGTGGCGTTTTACGCCATCGGTGCCTACGGTCTGGCGCTGGGCTACCAGTATCTGGGGCTGGGTTTCTGGACCGTGCTGCCATTGGCGGCGATCACCGCAGGCCTGGCCGGTTGCATTCTGGGTTTCCCGGTGCTGCGTCTGCACGGTGACTATCTGGCGATCGTGACCCTGGGCTTCGGTGAAATCATTCGTCTGGTGCTGAACAACTGGCTGTCCCTGACCGGTGGCCCAAACGGCATGCCAGCGCCACTGCCAACGTTCTTCGGTCTGGAATTCGGCAAGCGCGCGAAGGATGGCGGGGTACCGTTTCACGAGTTCTTCGGCCTGACCTACAACCCGGACGTGAAGTATTACTTCATCTACGCGGTGTTGTTCCTGGTGGTACTGGCGGTGCTGTACGTCAAGCATCGGCTGGTGAAAATGCCGGTCGGTCGCGCCTGGGAAGCCCTGCGTGAAGATGAAATCGCCTGCCGCTCGATGGGCCTCAACCACGTGCTGGTCAAGCTCTCGGCGTTCACCATCGGTGCATCGACGGCGGGTCTGGCCGGGGTGTTCTTCGCCACCTATCAAGGCTTCGTCAACCCGACCTCGTTCACCTTCTTCGAATCGGCGCTGATCCTCGCCATCGTCGTGCTCGGCGGCATGGGCTCGACCATCGGCGTGGTGATTGCCGCATTCGTGCTCACCGTCGCCCCGGAACTGCTGCGCGGTTTCGCTGAGTATCGAGTGCTGCTGTTCGGCATCCTGATGGTGTTGATGATGATCTGGCGACCACGCGGGCTGATCCGCATCAGCCGCACCGGGGTCAAACCACGCAAAGGTGCCATTCACTACGAGAGGACTGCGCCATGAGTGAAGTCGTACTCTCTGTTGAAAAACTGATGATGCATTTCGGTGGCATCAAGGCTTTGAGCGATGTCAGCCTGAAGGTCAAACGCAATTCGATCTTCGCCCTGATCGGCCCCAACGGCGCCGGCAAGACCACGGTGTTCAACTGCCTGACCGGGTTCTACAAGGCCTCTGGCGGCAAGATCGAACTCAACGTGCGTGGCCAGCAGACCAACGTCATCCAGCTGCTGGGCGAGTCGTTCAAAGCGACCGATTTCGTCTCGCCGAAATCCTTCCTCAGCCGCATGTACTACAAAATGTTCGGCGGGACTCACCTGGTGAACCGTGCAGGTCTGGCCCGGACGTTCCAGAACATTCGCCTGTTCAAGGAAATGTCGGTGCTGGAAAACCTGCTGGTGGCGCAGCACATGTGGGTCAACCGCAACATGCTCGCCGGCATCCTCAACACCAAGGGCTATCGCAAGGCCGAGAGCGATGCGCTGGATGTCGCCTTCTACTGGCTGGAAGTGGTCGATCTGGTCGACTGCGCCAACCGTCTCGCCGGTGAGCTGTCCTACGGTCAGCAACGGCGTCTGGAAATTGCCCGGGCCATGTGCACGCGGCCGCAGATCATCTGCCTCGACGAACCGGCCGCCGGCCTCAACCCTCAGGAAACCGAAGCGCTGAGCGCGATGATCCGGCTGCTGCGCGACGAGCACGATCTGACCGTGGTGCTGATCGAACACGACATGGGCATGGTCATGAGCATTTCCGATCACATCGTGGTCCTCGACCACGGCATCGTTATCGCCGAAGGCGGACCGGAAGCGATCCGCAGCGATCCGAAAGTGATTGCAGCCTACCTGGGCGCCGACGAAGAGGAGCTGGTATGAGCCAACCGATCCTCGAATTGCGCAATCTGGACGTGTTCTACGGCCCGATCCAGGCGCTCAAAGGCGTTTCGCTGCAGATCAACGAAGGCGAGACCGTCAGCCTGATCGGCTCCAACGGCGCCGGCAAGTCGACCCTGCTGATGTCGATCTTCGGTCAGCCCAGAGCGGCGGGCGGGCAGATTCTTTATCAAGGCGTCGACATTACCCACAAGTCCTCGCATTACATCGCCTCCAACGGCATCGCGCAGTCGCCGGAAGGACGGCGGGTGTTCCCCGACATGACCGTCGAGGAAAACCTGCTGATGGGCACCATCCCGATTGGCGACAAGTACGCCAAAGAGGACATGCAGCGCATGTTCGAGCTGTTCCCACGGCTTGAAGAACGACGCAATCAGCGGGCGATGACCATGTCTGGCGGTGAGCAGCAGATGCTCGCCATCGCCCGTGCGCTGATGAGCCGGCCGAAATTGTTGCTGCTCGATGAACCGAGCCTGGGCCTGGCGCCGATCGTGGTGAAGCAGATTTTCGCCACCCTGCGTGAACTGGCGAAAACCGGGATGACCATTTTTCTCGTCGAGCAAAACGCCAACCATGCGCTGAAGCTGTCGGACCGGGCGTATGTGATGGTCAACGGCGAGATCCGTCTGACCGGCACAGGCAAAGACCTGTTGGTGAATGAGGAGGTGCGTAACGCCTATCTGGGCGGGCACTGATTCTTCTCGCGGTTATACACAGCCCCGGCGACGACAGTCCCGGGGTTTTTTTATCCCCCCAACTCACCACCTCCCCCTGTAGGAGTGAGCCTGCTCGCGATAGCGGTGTGTCAGTCCTGTAGATGTTGCTGAATAAGCGCGATCGCGAGCAGGCTCACTCCGACATTGGAATTGCACAACTTTCAGAATTGTGGAAAACAAATTCCCCAAGCTGCCAAAGCGCGACATATAGACGCTGCAAATGGCTGTTTTTCCACAGTTTTGACTTGTCCCCGATTGCTGTGGAGCTGGCTGTGCATAACGTGGGTGTATATGGTTGCAGCCCTTGTAATCCGTGGCTTTCAAGCTTGTGGTTGTTTTTTGATCAGGCAATTTCAAGCAAGCGCGGGGTGCCATTGTCAACCTTTTTATAGCGTTGGCAGCACACAGGATTTCGTATGTCTCGGCCTGTGGATAAGTCTGTGACTAAACTCTGGAAAGACCTCGCTGAAGGCCGTAATTGCTGGCCTCGCGCAATCACGCAGTTATACCCTCCGTCGTGCAAAATGCCCTGTCCCGCACATCCGGTCACTCAGGGTCAAGCAAAAAACTTTGCATTTCGCCCGCAAAGCCTTGTGCAGCGCGGCTTTGCGCGTTTCTACTTGCCCCCGGAAACTGTGGAGCAGACTGTGGATAACGTGCGTGCACATGGCTGGAAGCCACGCAGGCTGCGGACTTGGTGCATCTGGTTGATTTTTGTACAGGCGGCAGGTGTTGCCCGTATCCGCGAGGGCGGGCATGCTGCCTGCTGATTTTCTATTCCAAGGGCTGCCGTGGCGGCCGAAGCAAGGAGAACACGATGTCCGACACCCTGTTTATCACCGGCGCGACGTCCGGTTTTGGTGAAGCCTGTGCCCGCCGTTTTGCCGAGGCTGGCTGGAAACTGGTGCTGACCGGCCGTCGTGAAGAACGCCTCAACGCCCTCTGCAGCGAGCTGTCGAAGCAGACCGAAGTGCACGGTCTGGTCCTCGATGTGCGTGATCGCAAGGCGATGGAAGAGGCGATCGCCAACCTGCCGCCGTCGTTCGCCAGACTCCGTGGCCTGATCAACAACGCCGGCCTGGCGCTTGGTGTCGATCCGGCGCCCAAGTGCGACCTGGACGATTGGGACACCATGGTCGACACCAATGTCAAAGGCCTGATGTACGCCACCCGCCTGCTGCTGCCACGCCTGATCGCCCACGGCCGTGGCGCCGGTATCGTCAACCTCGGTTCCATTGCCGGCAACTACCCGTACCCGGGCAGCCACGTGTATGGCGCGACCAAAGCCTTCGTCAAACAGTTCTCGCTGAACCTGCGTTGCGATTTGCAGGGCACGGGCGTGCGCGTGAGCAACATCGAACCCGGCCTGTGCGAAAGCGAGTTCTCGCTGGTACGTTTCGCCGGCGACCAGGAACGCTACAACGCCACTTACGCCGGCGCCGAGCCGATCCAGCCGCAGGACATCGCCGAGACGATTTTCTGGGTGATGAACACCCCGGCGCACATCAACATCAACAGCCTGGAGCTGATGCCGGTGAGTCAGACCTGGGCCGGGTTTGCCATTGAGCGCAACAAGGCTTGATACCTGATCCTGTGGCGAGGGAGCTTGCTCCCGCTGGACTGCGCAGCAGGCCCCTGCTTTTTTGCTGAAACAGGGGGGCGCTTCGCACCCCAGCGGGAGCAGGCTCCCTCGCCACAAAGTCGGGTGTAAATCGACGATAAGCTAAACTCCGCACTCAGCCAGCCCGCCGCACCCCGCGGTGTGCAAGGTTTCATGAGGAGTTCAAGTGAGTAACCGAGGTGAGCAGGCACTGCTCAAACAATCGACGCTGCTGATGCTGGCGGTGTCGATTGCCGGGATCGTCACCGGTTTTGTTTCAGGTTCGCAATCCATCCTGTTCGATGGTTTTTTCTCGCTGATCGCAACGTTTATCAAAGTCCTGATGCTGATCACCGCCCGGTTGATCGCCAAGCAAAGCAATCAGCGTTTCCAGTTCGGCTTCTGGCATCTGGAGCCGATGGTGCTGCTGATTGAAGGCAGCTTCCTGCTGCTGATCGCCATCTATGCATTTCTCAATGGCGTGTTCGGCATCATCAACGGTGGTCGCGATATCGAGCTGGGTCTGGTGATCGTCTACGCGGCGGTGTTCACCGTCGTCGAGTTCGCTTATTTCTTCTACGTGCGCCGGCGTAATCGCACGCTCAAATCCAGCCTGATCCAGTTCGACAACATCAGTTGGCTGGTCGATGCGATGCTCTCGGTGGGCTTGTTGATCAGTTTCCTCGCCGCGCTGCTGCTCAAGTCCCAGGGTTATGGCGAGTGGGCGGTGTATGTCGACCCGCTGATCCTTATCGTACTTGCGCTGAGCATGCTGCCCCCGGCGTTGAAGATCCTCGGCCCGGCGTTGCGTGATGTGCTGGGTATCGCCCCGGACACGCTGGATGAGCAGGTACGGCAGGTGATGGAGGTGGCGAAGGTCGAGCATGGTTTCGACGATTACGTCTCCTACGTACAAAAGCACGGTCGGGCGCGGTTCATCGAAATTCATGTGGTGCTGCCGGCGGCTTATCCGTTGCGCAATGTCGCGCAGCTGGACGCGTTGCGTGAGCAGATTTCCGCGCAGTTGGGCAAGCCGGATGCGGCGCGGTGGCTGACCATCAGCTTCACCGGGGACAAGAAGTGGATTGCCTGATGACCGCATAACGCCATTCGCGAGCAGGCTCGCTCCTATAATTTGAAATGCGTTTCTGTGTAGGAGCTGCCGAAGGCTGCGATCTTTTGATCTTCAAGCAAGATAAGCGGCCAAACCGTGATAGCAGGTCGCCAAATGATAAGGCGTGGTCGAAGGCATGTCCTTGCGGCTGACTTCGCCGTTTTCATCCCGGCACTCGTGCCACCCACCGGCGTGTAGAAACCGTTGCTGCAACGCCTGCAACTGGCGCAGCACCGCCGCTCCGCTATCCTTGCGCAACGTCAGTGCGCGCAGGTATTCGGCCTGAGCCCAGATACGCTGGGTCGAATCCCTTGGTCGGCCATTGCTTTCCAGATCAAGCATCGCCCGCACGGCGCCGCAAGACTCCAGCACGCCATACTGTTCGGTAAAGGCAAACGCCCGATCCAATGCCCGATGCAGTTTGGAATCGCGCAACAGCGGCGACGATTCGAGCAGGAAATACCATTCGAACTGATGCCCCGGCTCGTACCAGTTATCCACAGCGCCCAGCGGCTTCTCCATCAACACGCCATGTTGCGGATCGACGAATTGCTTGTGCATGGCTGTGCATAACTCAAGCAGGGCTTTCTGCGTCTGCGGATCTTCGCGCACCGCAAGGGTGGCCAGAAAGGCTTCAGCCAAATGCATCAGCGGATTTTGCAACGGGCCGGTCTGCAAGGTGATCCAGTCACGCTCAAGGCAGGCCTCGTACAAGCCGTCACCGGTGGCGAAACGGCGGCCGATGATTTCCAGCGCGGCGTTCAATGTCGACTCGGCCAGCGAATCGCCGGACTTGTTCCAGTAATGCGCGCAGGCAAACAGAATGAAAGCGTGGGTGTAGAGATCCTTGCGCTGATCCAGCGGCTTGCCCTGGGCGTCGATGCTGTAGAACCAGCCGCCATGCTCGGCGTCATGGAAGTGCCGTTGCAAGGAACGGAACAGCGCCGCCGCCCGTGCTTCGGCGTTATCCACAACCCCGATCAGGCTGGAGAACAGGTACAGCTGCCGTGCGCAGGCCATCGCCCGATAACGTTGCGCCGGCAACGCTTGGTGCGCGGCGTCCAGCGCCTCATAGGGCAACGCCATGTCGGCATTCCAGCCCGGGCCTTGCCACAGCGGCACGATGACATGCAGAAAATGCTTCTGCACCTCGGCAAACAGGGCGGTCAATTCGGGCAGGGTGGTGGAGCGGGAAGCGTGGGGCATGAGCGGATGTCGTCACGGGCTGGGGCGATTGCGCGACATGGTAGCAGAGAGCACTGCTTGAGAGATGCGGTGTCTGTCAGGCCGTCTTCGCGAGCAGGCTCGCTCCCACAGTGGATTTGCAGCGTACATAAAACCTGTGGGAGCGAGCCTGTTCGCGAAGAGACCAGTGCAGGCGCTAAACAATCATCCTGCCAACAACCAGACCCCAGTCGCCGCCGAAGCCGCACCCGCCAGTCGCACAAGCGGTGCCGCTGCCTGCGGAAGAACCCGCACCACGCCATAGCCGAGCGCATGCAACACCGCCGTCGCCGCGACAAACCCGGTCGCATACGCCCACGGGCTGCTCATCTCCGGCAACTCCAGCCCATGCGCCACGCCATGGAACAGCGCAAACAGCGCCGTCGCCGCCACCGCCATCACCAGCGGTGGACGCACCGCCAGTGCCACGGCCAGGCCCAGCGCCAATACCGACGCGGCAATCCCGCTTTCCAGCGCTGGCAACTCCAGCCCTTCAAAACCGAGCAGGCCGCCCAGCAGCATGGTGCCGACAAAGGTGCACGGCAGCGCCCAGCGCGCCGCGCCTTGTTGCTGCGCCGCCCACAAACCGACGGCGAGCATTGCCAGCAAATGGTCGAGACCGCCGATCGGGTGGCTGATGCCCGCGACCAGGCCACTGTCGCCATGGCCCGGGTGAGCGAAGGCCAGCGCCGGTGTCAGCAGCAGCGCCACGGCGCCAAGAATGCGTTTGAATGTCATGGATAAGCTTCCTTGTTGATAAGTGAATCAGGCGGCGGTCAGCAGGCCCTGGCGTTCGATGAAGGCGATGATTTCTTCAAGGCCCTGACCGGTTTTCTGGTTGCTGAACACGAACGGCTTGCCGTTGCGCATGCGTTTGGTGTCGCTGTCCATCATTTCCAGCGAGGCGCCCACCAGCGGAGCCAGGTCGATCTTGTTGATCACCAGCAGGTCGGACTTGCAGATCCCCGGGCCGCCCTTGCGCGGCAGCTTGTCGCCGGCGGAAACGTCGATCACGTAGATGGTCAGATCGGACAGCTCGGGGCTGAACGTCGCCGAGAGGTTGTCGCCGCCGGACTCGACCAGAATCAGATCCAGCCCCGGAAAGCGTCGGTTCAGTTGGTCGACCGCTTCAAGGTTGATCGAAGCGTCTTCGCGGATTGCGGTGTGCGGGCAGCCGCCGGTTTCCACGCCGATGATCCGCTCCGGCGCGAGGGCCTCGTTGCGCACCAGGAAATCGGCGTCTTCGCGGGTGTAGATATCGTTGGTGACCACGGCGAGGTTGTAGCGCTCGCGCAGGGCCAGGCACAGGGCCAAAGTCAGCGCAGTCTTGCCGGAACCGACCGGGCCGCCGATGCCGACGCGCAGAGGTTGTGTTTGCATTTCATTCTCCAAAATAAACAGGCCTAAGAGCGGAAGAGACGGCTGTACTGGCGTTCATGGGCCATGCACGCCAGGGACAGACCGAAAGCGGCGCTGCCGATGTGTTCGGGGTTGATTTGGCTTGCGTCGTGCTGCGCCTGTTGCAGCAGCGGCAGCAGCTCGCTGGTCAGGCGCTGGGCGGCTTGCTGGCCCAGCGGCAGGGTTTTCATCAACACGGCGAGCTGGTTTTCCAGCCAGCTCCACAGCCACGCGGCAAGCGCGTCCTGTGCGCTGATGCCCCAGGCGCGCGCGGCCAGTGCCCAGCACAGGGCCAGATGCGGTTCTGTGATCTGTGCAAGAAAATCGCGGGCGGACGCGTCGAGTTCCGGCAAACCGTTCAACAACTGCTGCAAGGAGTAGCCCATCTGCCGGCTCTCCAGATGCAGTTCGCGGGTTTCGCGGCTGGCACGATGGTTTTCGCAAAGTAGCTGCAGGTCGGCCCAGTTTTCGTCCGCCGCCGCCCGGCAATGCGCCAACAGCAGCGGCGCTTCGAAGCGGGCGAGATTGAGCAGCAGTTGGTCGCTGATCCAGCGACGGGCGCTGTCCGGGTTGTTCACCCGGCCGTTATCCACCGCCATTTCCAGACCCTGGGAATAGCTGTAGCCGCCAATCGGTAATTGCGGACTGGCCAGACGCAGCAGCGCCCAGGCCGGATTCACAGGCGCACGCCGAACTGATGGAGTTTCGGCGCGTAGTTGAAGTCCTCGTCACCGTGGCGGGAATGATGATGGCCGCCGCCGTAGGCGCCGTGCTCCGGCTGGAACGGCGCTTCGATGGCTTCGACTTGTGCGCCGAGCTGTTCGAGCATGGCCTTGAGCACGTAATCGTCGAGCAGGCGCAGCCAGCCATCGCCGACCTGCAGGGCGACATGGCGGTTGCCGAGGTGATAGGCCGCGCGCGTCAGTTCGAACGCATTGGCGCAGGTGACATGGAGCAATTGTTCGGGACGGGCGCAGACGCGCACGACGCGGCCGTCTTCGGCCTGCAGGCATTCGCCGTCATGCAGCGGTGGCTGGCCGCGCTCCAAAAACAACCCGACGTCTTCGCCTTCGGCACTGAAACAGCGCAAACGGCTTTTGCTGCGCGCTTCGAAGGTCAGGTGCAACTCGGCGGCCCAGACGGGTTGAGGGTCGATTCTGCGATGAATCACCAGCATCGGAAAGCTTCCAGCAATGAACGTTGATTGGGCTAGAGCAAGGGCCGCGCCAATCGCACGAGATGTAGGAAATAGCTGTCGGCGCGCATCCGATCTTTCAACAGGTGCGGGGATTCTGGAAGGTTTTGGTGCATGAAGAATTTGTCATGCACCAAATCGAGGCTATCGCGGTGCACCCTTGTAGGAGTGAGCCTGCTCGCGATGACGGTGGATCAGTCAGTAAATATCTGACTGTTAAACCGCTATCGCGAGCAGGCTCACTCCTACAGGGGATATGTGTTGTCGCGGTAGGGGGGAGTTATTCGGTACTGCCCAGCCCTTGCCAGTGCTTGAGGCCGATGAAGATGAAGCGCAACTGTTGGGTGATCTTCGCCTGCGGCGTCAGGTGCTCCGGCAAGGCTTCGGGCGGTGGGTCGATGATGTCGGGGAGGGTGGCGAAGACTGATTTGACGATCAGGTCGGCCATCACGCTCAGACCCGCCAGATCCAGATGTTGCAGTTTGGGCATCAGCGCCAGGTCCGCCGCGAGGTCGGCGCTGATGTTTTCGCGCAAGCGTCCGATTGCCTGCCGTACTGGCAGTGAGCCGCCGTATTGTTCGCGGGCGAGAAACAGGAATTGCGAGCGGTTGGCGTTGACCACATCGAGAAAGATGCGCACCGAAGCGTCGATGATGCCGCCCATGACGAATTCATTGTGCCGCACCAGGCGGATGGTCTCGCGGAAGGTCTGGCCGACTTCGCTGACCAGCACCAGCCCCAACTCGTCCATGTCGGCAAAGTGACGATAGAACCCAGTGGGCACGATGCCGGCGGTCTTGCTCACTTCGCGCAGGCTCAGGCTGCCGAATCCTCGGCCGCTTTCCATCAGGTGGCGGGCAGCGTCCATCAAGGCGTTGCGGGTCTGTTGTTTCTGTTCGGCGCGGGGCAGCATCGCAGGGTGTGTTCTTCGGCAGGACAAGCGCCGCACTCTAGCAAATCGGCTTTGTCGGCGTCGAACGGGGAGTCGTGCAGCGAGGAATTTACAGAAGCTGAAAAGTCAAAAGCCCAATCCGCTGATTGGGCTTTTTTGCCGGGCCGTCATGGGCTCAGCTCAGTTTGCTGTTGCGTTCGATCACACGGTCACCACCGCCTTCAGCGAGGGCTTGACCCAGTGGGGTTTTATCGAAGCCGTCATCAGCCAGGGTCTGGCCCTGTGGAGTGCGCTCGGAACCATCGGAAGCCAGGGTCTGGCCTTGTGGGGTGCGCTCGGTGCCGTCGGAGGCGAGGATCTGACCTTGAGGCGTGCGATCCGAACCGTCTTGCACCAGACCTTTTTCTTCGAGGCGATTGCGACCGTTTTCAGCCAGGGCCTGGCCTTGTGGGGTGCGATCCGAGCCGTCTTGAACCAGGCCTTTTTCTTCGAGGCGGTTGCGGCCGTTTTCAGCCAGAGTCTGACCTTGTGGAGTGCGCTCGGAACCGTCGGAAGCTACGGTCTGGCTAAACACCGAGTGGCTCGATTTGATTTGCGGAGTGGCCTGATCGGCAGCGGGCAGGGCGAAAGCAGTGCTGGCTAGCATCGACAGGGTAAGGCTGAGCAGTAATTGGCGTTTCATGATAGTGGCTCCTTGGGAGGGCGATAAAGTGGGTACGAGGGCAATGCTACTCTCGATAAGTCGATATAAAAGTTCATAAACGCAATGGTAATAATCAACAGAATTGATTGTTCCGCGCGAGGGCTCTAGCACGGGGCTTTGCGGGCGGCGGTTTTGCACCGTCGTGGGTATTTTCGACTCACTCGCGCCTCGTAAAAGTGCGGGTCGCGGTAACACTGCTCGACCGATCGGTCAGATTTGCTGCACTTTTTATGGCTTAAACTGCCTTTCGATTAAACCTGCGGGCCTTTCGCCAGTCACAGACTGCATAGGGGCCGCTTCGGTCTGCCGTTTCAGCTGTGCGTCGGGTAATCGGCGTGCAGTCGTGATCAGGAGCTTTGTGCATGACGCGCACTGGAAAAATCTTCAGTTGGACCTTCGCCATCCTCGTGCTGCTAGTGGCAGCCTTGATTCTGATCATCGTGTTCTTCGACTGGAACCGGATCAAACCCACCATCAACGCCAAAGTCTCGGAAGAACTGCACCGGGCGTTTGCCATCAATGGCAACCTCGCGGTGATCTGGCAGCGCGAGCCGGAAGAGGGCGGCTGGCGTGCCTGGGTGCCGTGGCCGCACGTGGTCGCGGAGGACCTGAGCCTGGGCAATCCGGACTGGTCGAAGCAGCCGCAGATGGTCACGCTGAAACGCGTCGAGCTGCGCATTTCGCCGCTGGCCCTGCTGGCCCAGCGCGTGGTGATTCCGCGCATCGACCTGACCGAGCCGAATGCCGAGCTGCAACGTCTGGCCGATGGCCGCGCCAACTGGACCTTCAAATTCGACCCCAAGGATCCGAACGCCGAGCCATCGAACTGGGTGGTCGACATCGGCGCGATCGGCTTCGATAAGGGCCACGTGACCCTCGACGATCAGACCCTGAAAACCAACCTTGATGTGCTGATCGACCCGCTCGGCAAGCCGATCCCCTTCAGCGAGATCGTCGGCGACAAAGCGGCGAAAACCGCGCAGGACAAGGGCGGCGCACCGCAGGACTACGCTTTTGCGCTCAAGGTCAAAGGCCAGTACCACGCGCAGAATCTCACCGGGCAGGGCAAGATCGGCGGACTGTTGGCTTTGCAGGACGCGAGCAAACCGTTCCCGTTGCAGGCCCAGGCGAAGATTGGCGACACACGAATCGAGCTGGCCGGCACCCTCACCGACCCGCTCAACCTCGGCGCCCTCGACCTGCGCCTGAAGCTCGCCGGCGATAGCCTTGGCAATCTCTATCCGCTGACCGGCGTAACCCTGCCAGACACGCCACCGTATTCCACCGACGGCCACCTGATCGCCAAGCTGCATGACGAGGCCGGGGCGAGATTCACTTACGAGAAATTCAATGGCAAGATCGGCGACAGCGACATCCACGGCGACCTCACCTACATCGCCAGCCAGCCACGGCCGAAACTCAGCGGTGCGTTGCTCTCCAATCAACTGCTGTTCGCCGACCTCGCGCCATTGATCGGCGCCGACTCCAACACCGAACAGAAAGCCCGTGGCGGTGCGAGCAAGCAACCCGCGGACAAGGTTCTGCCGGTAGAAGAGTTCAAGACCGACCGCTGGCGCGCCATGGATGCCGATGTCGAGTTCACCGGCAAACGTATCGTCCACAGCGAGAAGCTGCCGTTCAACGACCTCTATACCCATGTGAAACTCAACGATGGCGAGCTCAGCCTGGAACCGCTGCGCTTCGGCGTCGCTGGCGGCACCCTGGATGCACAGATTCGCCTCAATGGCCGCACCGAACCACTGGAAGGCCGGGCGCGTTTGACCGCACGCAAGTTCAAGCTGAAAGAGTTGTTCCCGACTTTCGAACCGATGAAAACCAGTTTCGGTGAGCTCAACGGCGACGCCGACATCAGCGGCCGTGGCAACTCCGTAGCGAAACTGCTTGGCGGCGCCAACGGCAATCTGAAGATGCTGATCAACGACGGTGCGATCAGCCGTGAGCTGATGGAACTGGCCGGGCTCAACGTCGGCAACTACGTGGTCGGGAAGATCTTTGGCGACAAGGAAGTGAAGATCAACTGCGCGGCGGCGGACTTCGATATCAAGACCGGCCTGGCGACCACGCGGCTGTTTGTCTTCGATACCGAGAACGCGATTATCTACATCGATGGCACGGCAAACATGGCCACCGAGCAACTCGATCTGACCGTGACGCCTGAATCCAAGGGCTGGCGCCTGATCTCCCTGCGCTCGCCGCTGTATGTGCGCGGCAAGTTCATCAAGCCGGATGCCGGCGTCAAAGCCGTACCGTTGATGCTGCGTGGAGCGGGGATGGTCGCGTTGGGCGTGATCGCCGCACCGGCGGCAGGATTGCTGGCGCTGGTGGCGCCGAGCGGTGGCGAGCCGAATCAATGCGCGCCGTTGCTGGAGCAGATGAAGCAGGGCAAGGCGCCGGTGACCGTCAAACCTACCAAGTAAGCAGGGCAGATCAAAAGATCGCAGCCTTCGGCAGCTCCTACATTTGGAATGCGTTCCTTGTGTAGGAGCTGCCGAAGGCTGCGATCTTTTGCTGTTAAGGGTTACAGGTCGTTGAGGATGTCCGCCATGTCGTCGGCGTGCTCTTCTTCCTGGGCGAGGATGTCTTCGAAGATGCGGCGGGTGGTCGGGTCCTTGTCGCCGATGTACTGGATGATTTCCCGGTAGCTGTCGATCGCGATACGCTCGGCCACCAGATCCTCGTAAACCATTTCCTTGAGCGAATTGCCGGCCACGTACTGCGCGTGGGACAGCTTGCTCAGCAGGTCGGGATTGAACTCCGGCTCGCCGCCCAGTTGCACAATGCGTTCAGCGAGGCGATCGGCGTGTTCGGCTTCCTGGTTGGCATGCTCGAGGAATTCGTCGGCGGCGACGTTGGCTTTCAGGCCGTTGGCCATGAAGTAGTGGCGCTTGTAGCGTAATACGCAGACCAGTTCGGTGGCCAGCGACTCGTTCAGCAAGCGCAGCACCTCCTCACGGTTGGCACTGTAGGTCTCGGTGACCGCGCCGTTTTCCACGTGTTGCCGTGCGCGTTCGCGCAGGGTTTGAACATCAGACAAATGCAGGTCACTCATTTCATTCTCCTGGAGGCTAATCCGATGGGCGCCACGTTCTGAAGACGCGGTCGCTACCCAGGTTGTGAGTCTTGAGCGAAGCGAAAAGTTTTATGCGATTTACGCCGGACGCGCTGCAGGAACTGCTGAAGACTGCTATGTCCGGAGGGCCTGACGCTGGTCAATCCGGTTTCGGTGGAGCGGATCGTGGCGGGCTGAAGTAGGCTCATCGTTCAGTTGTCATCGTCACGTTGGATGCTTGGCGGGCGTCTTGCACGTCAGGCCTCCACTCACCGCGCACAAGGATGTAACCCATGTCGACACGTTATCCACTGGTGCTGGTGCCGGGCATGCTCGGCTTTGTCCGGCTGGTGCTTTACCCGTACTGGTTCGGGGTCATCAAGGCCTTGCGCCGTGGTGGTGCGACGGTGATCGCGGTGCAGGTTTCGCCGCTCAACTCCACCGAAGTGCGCGGTGAGCAGTTGCTGGCGCGGATCGAGGACATTCTCCGCGAGAGCGGGGCGCACAAGGTCAATCTGTTCGGTCACAGCCAGGGGGCGCTGACGGCGCGCTATGCAGCGGCGAAACGTCCCGATCTGGTCGCCTCGGTAACCTCCGTGGCCGGGCCGAATCACGGTTCGGAGCTGGCCGATCATCTGGAAAAAAACTATCCGGCGAACACCGTCAAAGGGCGTCTGCTCGAAGCATTGTTGCGCTTGATCGGCTGGATCATGGCGATGCTCGACACCGGTTATCACGGGCCAAGATTGCCTGTGGATATCCACGCCTCCCACCACTCGCTGACGACGGCGGGCGTTGCCTTGTTCAATCAGCGGTATCCACAAGGGTTGCCGCAAACCTGGGGCGGGCAGGGCCCGGAAGAGGTTAACGGTGTACGGTACTACTCTTGGTCAGGAACGCTGCAACCGGGCAAGACCGATCGTGGTGGCAATCTTTTCGACGGCACCAATCGCAGTTGCCGCCTGTTCGCCACGACCTTCGTTCGCGAGCGCGGGCAGTGCGATGGCATGGTCGGTCGTTACAGCTCGCATCTGGGCACGGTAATCGGTGATGACTATCCGCTGGATCATTTCGACATCGTCAATCAGTCGCTGGGCCTGGTGGGCAAGGGCGCGGATCCGGTGCGGCTGTTTGTCGAGCATGCGGCGCGGCTGGAGGCGGCTGGGTGTTAGCAGTCAGACCGCGTTATCGTTCTTCGCGAGCAGGCTCGCTCCCACAGGTGTCTGCATTTCAACTGAAGGAATGCGCTTGAATGTGGGAGCGAGCCTGCTCGCGAAGGGGCCTTATCAGGCGACGCTGATCCTGCGGCCCAACACTGTGGTCCAGCGCTCCGACAAAACCACCCCACCCAAGGTCAGCAATCCGCCCACCAGGTGATACATCGCCAACTGCTCCCTCAGCACCACCGCGGCAATCATCGCGGTAATCAGCGGCAGCAGGTTGAAGAACAACGTTGTCCGGCTCGGCCCCAGCCGCTGCACCGCCTGCATCCACGCCAGCGGCGCGACCATCGAAGCGAGCAGGCACGCATACAGCACCAGCGGCACGTTCTGCAGATTCAAACCGGTCTTCGGCGACACCGCGAACAACGGAAACAACACCACAATCGCCACCAGCACCTGCAAGTACAGGAGCACCAACGGTGGCAGGCGCAGCTGCCATTTTTTCAACAGCGTGCTGTAAACCGCATAGGCCAGCGTCGCGATCAGCATCATCGCGTCACCCATGTTGACCCCGTGTTGCAGCAGCGCACCGAGGCTGCCGGCCGACACCACCACCAGCACGCCAGCGAACGACAGCACTGCGCCGACCAGGGCGCCAGCCGTCAGGCGCTGACCGAGGCTGACGATCGCCATGGCCAGCGACATCAACGGCATCAGCGAGAGAATGATGCCCATGTTGGTGGCCGTGGTCAGGGTCGCGGCGAAGTAAGCGAGGCTCTGATACACCGCCATGCCGAGCACGCCGAGGACGAAGATCCGCCCCAGGTTCGGCCGAATCTGCGGCCAGTGCGCGATGACTTTGCGCAGCATGAACGGCGTAAACAGCAGCCCGGCCAGCAGCCAGCGATAGAAACCGATCTCGGCGGGGAAGATCGCCCCGACGGCCAGTTTGTTGATCACGGTATTGCCGGCCCAGATGAAAATCGCCAGCAGGGGAAACGCGTATTGCATGGGACAAAACCAGAACGTTGATGAAGCGCGATTATCCCCTGTCTGGATGCAGGCCTATACTGCGAACCAGACAACCTGCACCTGCATCCGGACAGCATGAACAGCAAACACATCGACTTGCTCGCATTCAGCCAATTGCCGTCAGCGGTGTACTTCCGCTACGCCGATTTCAATGCCCACGAATATGCCGCGCCCCATCGGCATCCCTGGGGCACGCTGGAATACGCGGCCCATGGCGTGCTGCACATGGATGTCGACGGCAGTCGCTTCATGTCGCCGCCGCAATACGCGGTGTGGGTGCCGCCCGAGGTCGAGCACAGTTTCTACAGTCATCAACCGGTCAACTACCGCGCGGTGTGCCTTGATCCCGATGTCTGCGCGCGCTTGCCGGCGCGCGCCTGCACGTTGGCAATCAGCGACATTCTCAAGGCGATCCTCAAGGACTTCGCCGCCCGCGATGTGAAGATCCCCGAACATTCGGCCGACCAGCGTCTGGCTCAGGTGCTGGTCGATCAACTGCAACAAGCGCCGGTGCAGGAATGTTACCTGCCGTATGCGAGCAGTCCCGGGCTGCTGACGATTCTGGAAACCTTGCAGGCCGCGCCGGGCGACAATCAGCCCTTGGCGCATTGGGCCGCGCAGGTGCATGTCAGCGAGCGCACGCTGGCGCGGCAGTTTGTCCGCGAGCTGGGCATGAGCTTTGGCGAGTGGCGTCAGCGCCTGCGTTATCTGGCGGCGATCGAAGCGCTGGAGACGTCACGTTCGGTGCAGGAAATCGCTTTCGATCTCGGCTACAGCAGCGGCTCGGCCTTCATCGCCATGTTTTCCCGCCAGGCCGGTTGTACGCCAGAGCAGTATCGGCGCAGTCACCTCGAGGGCAGGAAGGTGTAACAAGCTTTGACTACACTGCGACAGAGGCCGCATCCATCGGTGCGGCAACAAGGAGAAAACTCCATGAAGATGTTGCGTGTGCCGTTGTTGATGATCGGTCTGCTCCTGTGTTCCCAGGGTTTCGCCGCCACGGCGCAACAGAACAAGATGACCACCTGCAATGCCGATGCGACCGCCAAGAGCTTGAAGGGCGATGAGCGCAAGGCGTTCATGAGCACCTGCCTGAAAGCGGCGCCAGCGGCCAACGATGGCAAGGCGCTGACCCCGCAGCAGCAGAAAATGACTACCTGCAATGCCGATGCGAAAACCAAGGCGCTGACCGGCGATGCGCGCAAGACATTCATGAGTGAGTGTCTGAAGAAGAAATAAGCGGGCGCCATGCGTGTCCGATTGATTCGGTCGGCTTGAGATTTGCCCTCACCCTCTCCCGGAGGGAGAGGGGACCGACCGCATGGATACCGACAGGAACTGTGGTCTGAAATACCGAGTCGATGGCGGATTCGGCGCTGCACGTTCAGGTCGGCAAATTTCTCGAGCAACCCCCAATCGGTCCCCTCTCCCTCTGGGAGAGGGCTAGGGTGAGGGGGAAAATCGCACGCGTTGCAGGAAAATCCGAAACCCCGCATATCCCTAGTGCTAACCCCGGATCGCTGGCAGACTGCCCATCCTTTCACGCCGTTCGTTTTGAGGCTGTATGCCAACGTTTTCTCAGCGTCATGTTGTGTTCTGGGTCAGTTGCATCATCATTTTTGGCGGATTGCTGCTGGTGCTGCCGCTGCGCCTGTTGCCGAGCCTGCTGGCCGGGTTGCTGGTGTTCGAGTTGGTCAACATGCTCACCCCGCAACTGCAACGGCTGATCGAAGGGCGGCGTGCGCGCTGGTTGGCGGTGGCGCTGCTCGGCACGCTGGTGGTGAGTGTGCTGGCGCTGATCTTCGCCGGGGCTATCAGTTTCCTCCTGCATGAAGCGGAAAATCCGGGCGCTTCGCTGGATAAATTCATGGGCGTGGTCGATCGCGCGCGGGGGCAGTTGCCGCCGTTCATCGACGCCTATCTGCCGGCCAGCGCGGCGGAATTTCGCGTGGCGATCGGCGAGTGGGCGAGCAAGCATCTGGCCGACCTGCAACTGGTCGGCAAGGACGCCGCGCACATGTTCGTCACCCTGCTGATCGGCATGGTGCTCGGCGCGATCATCGCCCTGCAGCGCATCCCCGACGTGACCAAGCGCAAACCCCTGGCCGCGGCCCTGTTCGACCGTCTGCATCTGCTGGTGCAGGCGTTTCGCAATATCGTCTTCGCCCAGATCAAGATTTCCCTGCTCAACACGGTGTTCACCGGGATCTTCCTCGCAGTGATCCTGCCGATGTTCGGCATCAAGCTGCCGCTGACCAAAACCCTGATCGTGCTGACCTTCCTGCTCGGCCTGCTGCCGGTGATCGGCAACCTGATGTCGAACACGCTGATCACCATCGTCGGCCTGTCGCTGTCGATCTGGGTAGCGCTCGCCGCGCTGGGCTACCTGATCGTTATCCACAAGCTCGAATACTTCCTCAACGCGCGCATCGTCGGCGGGCAGATCAGTGCCAAATCGTGGGAATTGCTTCTGGCAATGCTGGTGTTCGAAGCCGCGTTCGGTTTGCCGGGCGTGGTGGCGGGACCGATTTATTACGCGTACCTGAAGAGTGAGTTGAAGCTGGGCGGGATGGTTTGAGCTGACTGTCTGGCTGTCGACCATTGTGGCGAGGGAGCTTGCTCCCTCGCCACAATGGTTGTAGTCAGTTCATGGCGCCGTAGCGCTTCATCGCTTCAATCGCCAAACCGCTACCAATGCTGCCAAAGATGTTGCCTTCGACATGCCGCGCGTTCGGCAACATTGCTGACACGCTGTTGCGCAGGGCCGGGATGCCGCTCGAACCCCCAGTGAAAAACACCGTGTCGACCTGATCGACCGCAACTCCGGCGTCATTCAACAGCTGCGTAACGCTGCCGCGCACGCGCTCGAGCAAAGCTTCGATTGCCGATTCGAACAGCGCACGCGTCAGCTCGACGCTCAGGCCGGCTTCGATGCGGTCCAGCGGCACGTGACGGCTGTCGGCGTGGGTCAGCTGGATCTTGGTTTCTTCGACTTCCATCGCCAGCCAGTGGCCGGCGCGCTGTTCGATCAGTTTGAACAGGCGATCGATGCCGCCGGTGTCTTCGATGTCGTAGCGCATGCTGCCCAGGGCCAGCGTGGACTTCTGCGAGTACACCGAGTTGATCGTGTGCCAGGTCGCCAGGTTCATATGGTGGCTGGTCGGCATGTAGGCACCGCTTTTCATCCGGCTGCCGTAGCCGAACAGCGGCATCAGGCCCTGCAGGCTCAGCTGTTTGTCGAAGTCGGTACCGCCGATGTGCACGCCGCCGGTGGCGAGGATGTCCTCGTGACGGTTATCCACAGCGCGGCGCTCAGGCGACAGGCGCACCAGCGAGAAGTCGGAGGTACCACCGCCGATGTCGACGATCAGCACCAGCTCTTCTTTTTCGATGGTCGACTCATAGTCGAATGCCGCCGCGATCGGCTCGTACTGGAACGACACGTCTTTGAAACCGATCTTGCGCGCCACTTCGACCAAGGTGTCTTCGGCTTCCTGGTCAGCCAACGGATCGTCATCGACGAAAAATACCGGACGGCCCAGCACCACTTGTTCGAATTCCCGACCGGCGGCGGCTTCGGCGCGGTGCTTGAGCTGACCGATGAACAGCCCGAGCAGGTCCTTGAACGGCATCGCCGTGCCGAGGACGCTGGTGTCGTGCTTGATCAGCTTGGAACCGAGCAGACTCTTGAGCGAGCGCATCAGCCGGCCTTCGTAGCCTTCCAGATACTCGTGCAGGGCCAGGCGACCGTACACCGGGCGGCGCTCCTCGATGTTGAAGAAGACCACCGACGGCAGGGTGATCTTGTCGTCTTCCAGCGCAATCATGGTGTCCATGCCGGGGCGCAGCCAGCCGACGGTGGAGTTGGACGTGCCGAAGTCGATGCCGCAGGCACGGGCTGGAGAGGCGTCTTTCATGTCTTTCGGATTCCGGTCAAAAAACGGCCGCGCAGTGTATGTCAGTGCGCGGCAGATTCGAAGGCCGGTCATCCGCTATTTCGCCACCTGGCAGGTTGAAAACCGCCGCATCGCCCCAAACTTGCTGGCATGGGCCGGCAGACACACCGGCGGTCGCAAGAACCGTCGTCCACTGCCGATAAACTTCTGCGGCGCCACCCGGTCACAACCTTGAGATCGGTCAACCCGGCACGCGCCAATCGGGCGCACGCTGGCCTCGGCGCGAAATCGATAACGGATGGTGATCCTTCAATGGACTTCAAAGACTATTACAAGATACTCGGCGTGGAGCCGACAGCCGACGACAAGGCCATCAAAGCGGCCTATCGCAAGCTGGCGCGCAAATACCACCCCGATGTCAGCAAGGAAAAAGACGCCGAGGCCAAGTTCAAGGACGCCTCGGAAGCCTATGAAGCGCTGAAAAGCGCCGACAAGCGCGCCGAATACGACGAGTTGCGTCGTTATGGCCAGCACGGTCAGCCGTTCCAGGGGCCACCGGGTTGGCAGAGCCGTGGCGGTTTTGGCGGCGGCGGTGGCGACACCGGCGACTTCTCGGACTTCTTCAGTTCGATCTTCGGCAATCGCGGCCCCGGTTTCGGTGGCGCCGAGAGCCGCCAATCACGCGGACGCCGAGGGCAAGACGTGGAAATGGAATTGCCGGTCTTCCTCGAAGAAACCCTGTCGAACGAATCGAAGAAAGTCACCTTTCAGGTGCCGCAATACAACGCGCACGGCCAGCACGTGAGCAACACCAGCAAGAGCCTGAACGTGAAGATCCCGGCCGGCGTGACCGACGGCGAGCGCATTCGCCTCAAAGGCCAGGGCGCACCGGGCATCGGTGGCGGAGCGAATGGCGATCTGTACCTGACCATTCGTTTTGCGCCGCACCCGAAATTCGATGTCGAAGGCGAAAACCTGATCATTACCTTGCCGCTGGCGCCGTGGGAGCTGGCATTGGGCACTGAAGTGGCCGTGCCGACCCTGACCGGCAAGATCAACCTCAAGGTTCCGGCCGGCAGTCAGAATGGCCAGCGCATGCGTGCCAAGGGCCACGGCCTGCTGAACAAGGCCGGCGAGCGCGGTTATCTGTTCGTGCAACTCAAGGCCGTGATGCCGAAAGCGTCCGACGATGAGGTCAAGGCGCTGTGGCAGGAATTGGCGAAGAAAGCTGCGTTCAACCCGCGAGAGAACTTCTGAACCCGACGACGGAGTAGCCCATCATGAGCAGCCCCCTGATCGTTCAACTGGACCTGGCAGAATTCTGTGAGGCGGCCGATTTGTCGGACGTCTACGTGATCGAAATCGTCGAGCACGGCATCCTCGAACCTCAGGGCGCGCAGCCCCGGGAATGGCGCTTCACCGATTACGAACTGGCGCTGGCCAAACGTGCGGCGAAGCTGCGGCGTGATCTTGAGCTGGAGTGGGAAGGCGTGGCGCTGGCCCTGGACCTGCTGGAGGAAGTGCAAGCGCTGCGCGCCGAGAACCGCATGTTGCGGCAACGGTTGGGGCGCCTGGTGGTGGAATAGAGGGTCTGAAGGCTGTGTGCGGGTCATCAGCGGGTTAGTGTTTGCGCGTGTTTCCATCCATGTTAAGCGTGAGCAGGGTCTGATACTTTTTCGCGCTCAGGTCGGCAATGGATGCCGACTGTCGTAGCGCCAGCCACGCGGGCCAGCGCTACGCAAACTTTGCAAGGAAGCCTGCTCATGCCAGTCAAACCCAAACCGCCCAAAACGGCCACAGCCGATGTGAACACGCCTGCGCGCCCGCCTGGCGATGCAACTGCGCAGGGTCTTGAAACGCTGCGCATTACCCCCGATCCGGTCATTCACCAGACCCCGCGCGATACGCAAGGAACCGGCGACGGCACGCGGCAGATCGAGACCGCAGCCGCAACGCCGAACATCCAGGTTCACCCATCATCGTCCAGCGCTTCAATGGCCGCGACCGCTGAAGCCGTTTCTCTGCAGCATTATCTGATTCCCTCGACGGTTGCCTTGCCAGGCGCCGATGCTCAGGGGTTTCGTGTGTTCAAGGGACGTCAATACGCCGACCTGCAGAATGGCGGTACCGTCCTGCTTGGCGTCGATGCCGAAACCGGTCTGTACCGGGCCACATTACCCAGCGAGGCGCGAGCCTCCGGTCCCACTCTCGCGTTCGACCCGCTGCACAATCACTGGTATCCGCTGCAGGATTTCACCGCGCCCGCGGACGGTTCCGTACTCCTGCCGCGGAAAAACCGCAGGGTAAGCCGGCAGAGTGACGATGAATTCGAGTCGGCGCTCGAAGAGCTGCCCACTGATCACGAGGGCGCTGGCGAGACGTTTTATCTGGCCTCCGAATCAATGCCGATCCAGCCTTACACGGCGGAAGAACTGAACACGATGCGCAGTGAAACGCGTTATTCATTCCTGGCCAATCAATTGGGTACCTACAACCGCGCCAACAACGGCAAGTATCCGCTGCGGGACACCGCTGGCCGGCCGATTCGCATCAAAAAACTGCAAACGAAAGTGCGCTTCGAAAACGGCGATCTCTACACCTCCGAGCAGATCAAACCTTACATCAGGTTTGAAGGGTACGAGGATGTCGCGCGGCTGTATGAGGAGAAGCTGCAATGGCGCGTGTTTACCGAAGCCGATATGCAAGCCCCCGGTGAGCGGGCCTTGATCGGTCAGTCCATGGTGGTCGCCAACCGGCGCATCGCCAAAGGCGAGGCGCTGGGTGTCTACGGCGGGGCCATCACGCCAGCACGCTTCGTCCAGCCCCACGAACAGACCTTCACCATGCTTGCCGGGGTACGTTTGAAGTATGGCGCCGGAGAGTTTATCCCCGATCCGCTCGCGATCCTGGGTGACACCATCATGTCCCGCATCAACTCCACGTTTGAATACGACGCGACGGGCAAGCCTGTGCGTCAGGCAACGGAGGGGTACAACGTCGAGCTGGTGCCGTTCGATGTCGAGGCGCAGCAATGGATCGGCAAACAGTTGGTCACCAGGGATTTTATTCTCAACGCCGTATTTGCCACCCAGGACATCCCCGCGGGCACCGAGCTGCGTCTGGATTACAACTACAGCGAGCAACAGATGTCGTGGGCGTTTCCCTGAGCGTTTGCCGTGCACGGCTGAATACGGATGTGCCCGTCCGTATTCAGCCCCCGGCAGTTATCAGAACAGAAAGTAACGCTGCGCCATCGGCAGTGTTTCCGCCGGCTCGCACCACAGTAATACACCGTCAGCCTTGACCTGATAGGTCTGAGGATCGACATCGATGTCCGGCAGATAGTCGTTGTGGATCAGGTCGGTTTTCTGCACGTCGCGGCAGCCTTTGACCACCGCGATTTTCTTCTTCAGTCCCAAGGCTTGCGGCAGTCCGGCCTCCTGCGCCGCCTGACTGATAAAGGTCAGGCTGGTGGCGTGCAGTGAGCCACCGTAGCTGGCGAACATCGGCCGGTAGTGCACCGGTTGCGGCGTCGGAATCGAGGCGTTGGCATCGCCCATCAGGCTGGCGGCGATCGCGCCACCCTTGAGGATGAGCGTTGGCTTGACGCCGAAAAACGCCGGCCGCCAGAGCACCAGGTCTGCCCATTTGCCGACTTCGATCGAACCGACTTCATGGCTGATGCCGTGGGTGATTGCCGGGTTGATCGTGTATTTGGCGATGTAGCGTTTGGCGCGGAAGTTGTCGTTGCCTTCGCCATCCTGCGGCAGCGGGCCGCGCTGTTTTTTCATCTTGTCGGCTGTCTGCCAGGTTCGCGTGATGACTTCGCCGACGCGGCCCATGGCCTGACTGTCGGAGCTGATCATCGAAAACGCACCGAGGTCGTGGAGGATGTCTTCGGCGGCAATCGTCTCTCGGCGGATACGGCTCTCGGCGAAGGCGACGTCTTCGGCGATGCTTGGATCGAGGTGGTGGCAGACCATCAGCATGTCGAGGTGTTCGTCGATGGTGTTGCGGGTGAATGGCCGGGTCGGGTTGGTCGAACTCGGCAGCACGTTGGGGAAACCGCAGGCCTTGATGATGTCCGGCGCGTGGCCGCCACCGGCACCTTCGGTGTGATAGGTGTGGATCGTGCGGCCCTTGAACGCACCGAGGGTGGTTTCGACGAAACCGGATTCATTGAGGGTGTCGGTGTGGATCGCCACCTGCACATCGTACTGATCGGCGACGTTGAGGCAGTTGTCGATGCTCGCCGGGGTGGTGCCCCAGTCCTCGTGCAGCTTGAGGCCGATGGCGCCGGCCCTGACCTGTTCGATCAACGGCTCCGGCAGGCTGGCGTTGCCCTTGCCGGTCAGACCGATGTTCATCGGGAAGGCATCGGCGGCCTGGAGCATGCGCGCCAGATGCCACGGACCCGAGGTGCAGGTGGTGGCGTTGGTGCCGGTGGCAGGTCCCGTGCCGCCGCCGATCATGGTAGTCACGCCGCTCATCAGTGCTTCTTCGATCTGCTGCGGGCAGATGAAGTGGATATGCGTGTCGATGCCGCCAGCGGTGAGGATCATGCCTTCGCCGGCAATCACTTCGGTGCCGGCGCCGATGGCGATGGTCACGTCGGGCTGCACGTCGGGGTTGCCGGCCTTGCCGATCGCGGCAATGCGCCCGTCCTTGAGGCCGACATCGGCCTTGACGATGCCCCAGTGGTCGATGATCAGCGCATTGGTGATCAGTGTGTCGACCACTTCGGCGGCGAGCAACTGGCTCTGGCCCTGGCCGTCGCGGATGACTTTGCCACCACCGAATTTCACTTCCTCGCCGTAGGTGGTGAAGTCCTTCTCGACTTCGATCCACAGCTCGGTATCGGCCAGGCGCACCTTGTCGCCGACGGTGGGGCCGAACATGTCGGCGTAGGCTTGGCGGGAAATCTTCATGCTGCGTCCTTCAGGAAAATGGTGGTGAGCCATGGACCCTCACCCTAGCCCTCTCCCAGAGGGAGAGGGGACTGATCGCGGTCGTGCGGCTATCGGTGATCGGCTCCCTCTCCCTCGGGAGAGGGCTGGGGTGAGGGGCGGCGGTGCACGCCGATGTCAGAGATCACCCATGATGCGTCCGGCAAATCCGAACACCCGGCGATGCCCGGCGTAATCGACCAGTTCGACTTCACGACTCTGCCCCGGCTCGAAGCGCACGGCGGTGCCGGCGGGAATGTTCAGGCGCATGCCGCGACTGGCTGCGCGATCAAAGGTCAGCGCGTCGTTGGTTTCAAAAAAGTGATAGTGCGAGCCGACCTGGATCGGCCGGTCGCCGCTGTTGGCGACTTTCAGGCTGACGGTGCGACGGCCGACGTTGAGTTCGATGTCGCCGGGCTGGATCTGGTATTGGCCAGGAATCATCGCTGGGCTCCTTGCAGGACTTTGTAATAGAGCGCGGTCGGGCGATAGGTGCCGTTCGGGTCGCAGGCGTAATCAGGGATTTCGCCGGCGCGAACGTAGCCCAGCGCCTTGTAGAAATCTTCAGCCGGCGAGCCGGCCTCGGTGTCGAGATAAAGCATGCCGCGCTTGTGCTTGGGCGCTTCGAGTTCCAGCGCCTGCATCAGTTGCTGACCGAGACCGCGGCGCCGGGCGTGTTCGCGCACCAGCAGTTTCTGCACTTCGGCGCGGTTCAGACCGTTGGCTTTCTGGCACAGGCCCAATTGCACACTGGCCAGCACCTGCTCGTCCTTGACCACCACCCACAGCAGCGTGCTGCCCTTGTTGACGTTGTCCTGCACCTCGTCGAAATAGGCGCGCGCCTGCGCGGCATCGAGGTCGGCCATGAAACCGACGCTGGCGCCGTAACCGACGGCGTCGAGCAGCAGATCAATCAGGCCCTGGCGATAGTGGGCAAAACTCTCAGCGTTGACGCGGCGCAACTGGGCGGCGTTCATCGACATCACTCCTTGTGAACATTCGGCGGCGGTGCGCCGGGGTTGAGGGTCAACTGCATGAAGGTCAGGTCGAGCCAGCGGCCGAACTTGATGCCGACTTGCGGCATCTGCCCGGTGATGGTGAAACCGGCGCGTTCGTGCAGACGGATCGAGGCGGCGTTGCCGCTTTCGATGGCGGCAACCATGACGTGTTTGTCGCAGGTGCGGGCGCGTTCGATCAACGTGTTCATCAGTTGCGGGCCGAGGCCGTTGCCGCGCTGATCGCTGCGCACGTACACCGAATGCTCGACGGTGTGACGGAAACCGTCGAATGGCCGCCAGTCGCCGAACGAGACGTAACCCAGCACTGCGTTCTGGCTGTCGACGATCACCAGAATCGGGTACGCCTGCAGCTGACGGGCGTCGAACCAGGCCTCGCGGTTGCCGAGGTCGACAGCTTGTTCGTTCCAGATCGCCGTGGTGTTGAGCACGGCGTCGTTATAGATGTCGCGGATCGCCGGCAGATCGGCCCGGGTTGCATCGCGAATGGTGTAAGTCATGGCGCGGCCTCAGACGATCGGCTGGTGAACGGTGACCAGTTTGGTGCCGTCAGGGAACGTCGCCTCGACCTGGATTTCCGGGATCATTTCCGCGATGCCTTCCATCACTTGTTCGCGGCTGAGCAGGGTGGTGCCGTAGTGCATCAGCTCGGCCACGGTCTGGCCATCGCGGGCACCTTCGAGCAGCGCGGCGGAGATATAGGCCATGGCTTCCGGGTAGTTGAGTTTCACGCCACGGGCCAGCCGCCGTTCGGCGACGAGGCCGGCGGTGAAGATCAGCAGCTTGTCTTTTTCGCGTGGGGTCAGGTCCATTGTTGGAATCCAATATCGGCAGTTAAGAATGATCAGGTCGATCGCGATCTGTAGGAGCTGCCGAAGGCTGCGATCTTTTGATCTTGCTGTTAAAGATCAAGATCAAAAGATCGCAGCCTCGTTTCACTCGTCAGCTCCTACAGGGCAATGCATTTCAGGTGTTCCAGATTCGGGGGGGCATAGCCTCGCGCCCCAGCAGCACAGGCCTTAGCAGTCGCCACAAATCAATCAGCCAGGCGCGGGCTAGCAACGCTTCACCGGCCAGACACCGTGCCACCAGCAACCCCGGCAACTGAGTCAAATCCCCGCGCACCTCATGCCTCAGCGAGCGGCAACGCTCCAGCAGCTCGGCGTCTATCTCACCGGTCACCAGCATCGTCGCGAACACCGGTTGCCCATCCAGCCCGATTGGCGAGTCGAGCAAACCATCGTTGCCGACAATGCGCTGCCGTTCATGCCAGAGCAACCGACCATCGCGGCGTATATCCAGGTGCGCCTGAAAATGCCCGAGGTCGAAACGCTCGCCGCTGGCCGGACGGCCCAGCGCCACCACGTCCCAGTAGAACAGTCGCGCATCGCCTTCGAGTTCGATCGTCGTGCTCAACTCGGCCTGCGCGGCGCTGTAGACGATGGTTTCCTGCGGCAGCCATTCCAGGGTCGCGCCGGCAGCGACTTGCAAGTCGAGCTGCTGATACGCCGGCCCACCCGCGCGATACCATTTGGCGGCGCCGGGGCTGGTGATCTGTGCCCAGGCGTCGGGTTCGACGCGGGCGCTGATATCCAGCCGATCGCCGCCAGCGATCCCGCCCGGCGGATGGACGATGATGTGCTGGCAGACTTCGGGGCCTTCCGCGTACAGATGCTTTTGCACCCGCAGCGGGCCGAGGTGGCGGCGCATGACCGGGCGCGTGCAGTCGCCGAAACGCGCGTAGGCCAGTTCCAGCTCGGCGTGCCAGCTGGGGGTAAACAGGGCAGGTGCAGCAATTGAATTCATGGTGTTGTGATTATCGTTAGGAAGCTACAGATTAGACCGCCGCATTAGATTGTGACCAGCCCGCGTACACCTTCGGCCTCCATATTTTCACCGCGACCCTGCTGAACGATCTCGCCCCGGGACATCACCAGGTATTGATCGGCCAGTTCTGCGGCAAAGTCGTAGAACTGCTCGACCAGCAGAATCGCCATGTCACCGCGCGCCGCGAGCTGTTTGATCACCGCGCCGATTTCCTTGATCACCGACGGCTGTATGCCTTCCGTGGGCTCATCGAGAATCAGCAGTCGCGGACGGCTGGCCAGCGCTCGGCCGATCGCCAATTGTTGTTGCTGACCGCCGGACAGATCGCCGCCACGCCGCTGCTTCATTTGTAGCAGTACCGGGAACAGTTCGTAGATGAAACCTGGGACTTCTTTGGCCTCGCTGCCGGGAAAGCGCGACAGACCCATCAACAGATTTTCTTCTACCGTCAGCCGTCCGAAGATCTCACGGCCCTGCGGTACGTAGGCGATACCGGCATGCACGCGCTGATGCGGCTTGAACGTGGTGATCGGTTTGCCTTCCCAGTTCACCGCGCCTTCCTTGGCCGGCAGCAGGCCCATCAGGCATTTGAGCAGGGTGGTCTTGCCCACGCCGTTACGCCCTAGCAGGCAGGTGACTTCGCCGACTTTCACGTCAAAGCTCAGGCCACGCAGGATGTGGCTACCGCCGTAATACTGATGCAGCTTGTCGACTTGCAGCATGTTCGAATTCCTTCTGTTGCACACAGAACCCTGTGGGAGCGAGCCTGCTCGCGAATGCAGACTGACATTCAACATCTTCATCGCCTGATGCACCGCTTTCGCGAGCAGGCTCGCTCCCACA